>JANYBY010000420.1 GCA_025360565.1 Bacteroidota bacterium | reverse complement strand
AATTTATTATCCTTTGCCCAAACATTAAACACAAAAGGCATTAATGCTTGCCTGTGCGAGGGCGAATATTCCACATCTGTATTAAAAACCGAAATGTTGGTTGTTTTTTTATCGCCAAGGTAAAACGAAACATTTGCGGTTACAATTCCGGTAAATGCCGATTGCAGGTTATATCCAATTCCGGGTAAAACCGCGAGCAACAATTTACCCACTTTTATTCTTTCGTTTTCGGGAGCTTTGTTTTTTCGTTTTATTTTAAATATCTGAAAAAAAATATCGGAAGCTTGTTTCTCTCCCTGAACCGAACTACTATCGTTATTTGGAAGGGTATTGTTTAATTTTAATTCGCTGGTATCTTTTTCCTGAGAACAGATTCGAGCCGGAAAAAAAAATACCATTAAAATTAACATCCAAAAAAAATTCATTTCCTTACCAGTTAATTTAGTATCACTAAATTTATGTTTTTACTTTCGACTGTGTAACCTTTTTCTTTTTTTATTAAAAACACTCGCCAACGGTAAAATAAAAACCACGGTTAAAATTGTCTCTATACCCGTAATCTAACCTCAGGTTCAGTCTGTCTTTTTTTAACAACGCAAATCTGAGGCCTCCCCCATAAGCAAACTTAATATTCTTGTCAGTATGCCGCAGATCCATAAATTCATTATAAACATTGCCCATGCCAAAAAAAGCACAGGCGGCAAACCTGCCTTTAATTGGCACCCTATATTCGGTTATTACGCTTATCATGCTGTTGTCTCTAAAACGCCCCTGGTAATAACCGCGTAAATTATTTAAACCGCCAAGAATTGCCATTTGTCGCAATGGAGTTTGTCCGCGATTTGAATAACTGTAAACCTGGAAAGCAAGTACATGATTATGGCCAATTTTTTGAAAGATCCTGAAATCTATAGTTGTTTTAAAATTATTATAATCTGAGCCCAAATAGGTATTAAAATAAGTGCCTTGAGTTTGTATTAAAATTCCTTTTGTTGGCCAAAAACTGGCGTTTCGCGAATCATAACTAATGCTGGCGCCAAGCCCCGAAACAAAATGATCTTCTTTGCCATGCAATATGGTTGTATCAAAATGCCCACCCACCTTATAGGCAACGTTGTACACATTTTGAAACTCGTAAAGCAAGCCGACAAAAATATTTTTTACGATCCGTTTTTTCATATTGGCTACTAAAGAAAATTGCTCGAACCTATACCGTTCAAACTTGTCGGAGGTTTCGGGCCCAACGCCCCAGTATTTATCAGGAAAATAACTATGCGAACTCTGGAAAAGAAATACATATCTGTCTTTTGGAAAATAAATAGTCGCGTCAATGGCTTGAATGTTTTGATGCTGCTGGGTTAACAAACCAAGAGCCTGAACGCTAGAAACCCTGGTGGTTGTATCACGCTTGTTACCTGTTTTAAATGAAGCCGAACCCGATATGCCTATTGCCCAAAGCGTTTCGGGGCTTCTAAATACCAAAGGCAATACAATGTAATTGGCACTTTTAAGCTTCAATGTATCCTGTATAAATTGAGCGTGCGATAAAAAACCAACAAAAATAAAAATAGCCGTTAGAAATTTAACAAAGTGGCTTTTTAAAAAAAATACTATTTTAACGGTGGTCATAATGTACTAACGCATGAAAAGCAGTAAAATTATAGTTTTACAGTCATTTCTTTCCATTTTCGGAATATTTATTTACTATTTTCAAAATTAACTTTAAAACCAAAATATTGTGCAGTCAAATGAAAAGAATTTATAATTTTGCCATAGTCAATAACAATTAAATGATAGCCATCGAAAAAGTAACTTCCTCAGGGCAATTGAAGAAGTTCATTGATTTTCCGCACGATCTGTATGAAGGCGAACCAAATTATGTTCCCGAATTATTTGTGGCGCAAAGAGACCTGTTGAATCCTAAAAAACATCCATTTTTTGAACATTCAAAATTAGACCTGTTTCTTGCATTTAAAAATAACAAAGTAGCAGGCCGCATCGCCGCTATCCGCAATAATAATCACATTAAATTTACAGGTAGTAACGACGGGTATTTTGGTTTTTTTGATTGCAT
>JANYBY010000417.1 GCA_025360565.1 Bacteroidota bacterium | reverse complement strand
CGTTTAAATTCAGAATCACTGGTACAATTAGGTTACGGAAAAAATCAGGTGCGCTTTCGTGCAACCATGACCGACAGAACCAGCTCCATTGCTGTAGATCTGGCCAGTAACAAAGATGAGACCAAGCGCATGCTGATCGATGCGGCTATTCCTGTTGCAAAAGGAACCTGCATTTCTGATCCTGCTGATCTTGAATATGCGATCAAAGATATTGGATTTCCGTTGGTGTTTAAACCTTTGGATGGTAATCACGGCAAAGGCGCCTCAATAAATGTAAAAACATTGGAAGAAGCAAAAGCGGCGTTTGACCATGCTAAAAAATATTCGCGACGAATAATAATCGAAAAATTTATTACAGGGTACGATTTCAGAATTTTGGTAATTAATAATCGTTTCACCGCCGCAGCTTTACGTGAACCTGCAAATGTGATTGGCGACGGAAAATCTACTATTCAACAATTAATTGAAAAAGAAAATAAAGATCCCCGTCGCGGTTTCGGGCATGAAAATGTTTTAACAGAGATCAGCATTGATAGGGAAACCCTTGAGCAATTAGCGAAAAAGAATTACACGGTTGATACGGTTCTTAAAAAAGACGAATTGTGTTATTTAAAAGGCACGGCCAATCTTAGTACCGGCGGCACTTCTACCGATGTTACCGATATTGTACACCCGCACAATATTTTTATTTGCGAACGGATCTCAAGAATTATTGGATTGGATATTTGCGGCATTGATATTATGGCTTCTAATTTAAGCGAGCCATTAGAAACTACCGGAGGCGTGGTGCTTGAAGTAAACGCTGCCCCGGGATTTAGAATGCATTTGGCCCCGGCTCAGGGCTTACCGCGCAATGTAGCCGCTCCGGTTATAGATATGTTATATCCCGCCGGAAAATCCTGCCGTATTCCTATTATTGCAATTACAGGAACCAACGGAAAAACAACTACCACACGTTTGATCGCGCATATTGTAAAGGATAATGGATTTAAAGTTGGCTTTACAACTTCAGATGGAATTTATGTGGGTAATTCAATGCTTACCAAAGGAGATACTACAGGCCCGGTGAGCGCCGAATTTATTTTAAAAGATCCAACGGTTGAATTCGCTGTATTAGAAACAGCCCGCGGTGGCATTTTACGTGCCGGCTTAGGTTTTGGAAAATGCGATGTAGCCGTAGTTACAAATATACAGGAAGATCATATGGGATTGTCGGATATAAATACGCTGGAGGAAATGGCCAAGGTAAAAGGCGTGGTGGTTGAAAGTGTGAAGCGCGACGGATACGCTGTTATTAACGCGGATAATAAACATTGTGTTAGCATTGGAAAAAACGCAAGCTGCCATGTAGCTTATTTTAGCATGGATGAAAATAATCCTGTAATAAAAGAGCATTGTAAGGGAGGAGGAATAGCTGCCATTTATGAGAATGGATACATTACCATTAAAAAAGGAGATTGGAAATTCAGGGTGAATAAGGTTACAAATATTCCGCTCACGTTTGGCGGTAAAGTTTCGTTCATGGTACAAAATGTATTAGCCGCTACTTTGGCAAGTTATACTTACGGATTTAAAACGCAGGATATTTCCACGAGCCTTGAAACCTTTATTCCATCGGCCTCACAAACACCCGGAAGGATGAATATTTTCGATTTTAAAGATTATAAAGTGATGATCGATTTTGCACATAATGCCGATGGCTTCAGGGGAATAAAAGAATTTTTAGCTACCGTTGATTCACCTGCAAAGATTGGAATTATTACAGGTACGGGAGATAGAAGAGATGATGATATACGTGACCTTGGGAGAATTTCGGCCCAAATGTTTGACCATATTATTATCAGGCAAGATAAATTTTTGCGCGGAAGAGAAGCGGATGATATTGTAAGATTATTGGTTGAAGGCATTCATGAAGTGAACCCTAAACAATCGTACGAATATATTCCAAAAGAGATCGAAGCGCTAAAACACGCCTTCAGCATAGCAAAACCGGGTACTTTTATTTGCGCGTTGAGTGATGTAATTGATAACGCAATTGAAGTGGTGCATTCTTATTTGGAAAAGGAGAAGGAGCCAAAGTAATTTTTACTACCTGAATTAACTAAAACAATTAATTACCGAAAAATTATTCTTTTAAAATCTTAAACGTCTTTTTATACGTAGCTGTCTGCACATTTAAAAAGTAAATACCAGCAGTGAATAAGGTAAGATCGATTTCTTGGTTTGGCTCGGGATGGTTTAAAACAAAAACAGTTTGGCCTAAAGTATTCGTAAGGCTTATCTTATCTCCGTTTCTTTGTTCAATATATATTTTATCATTTGAAGGATTTGGATATATGTGAATACCTTCATTATTAACGGTTAACTCATTTATACCGGTAATACAAGGCGCTATACCTAAACTATCCGTTTTTACAACCCAGCTTTGACTTTGACCGTTTTGTGCGTAATAAGGAGCCCCACACAATATATAACCCCCATCTGTGGCTTTTTGAATATCATAAAACATCTCTTGAATCCCTTGACCAAAATTGCTGAAGGTATGCATCCATAAACTATCACCATTACTATTTGCTTTAAATATCACACCATCATCGAAGGGTCCTGTCCAAATATTCGGATACTTATAATCACCTCCTGCAACAATACTGCCGTCATTATTTATAACAAATCCATAAAAACCATTTGCTATATTCTCTTTTGCATACGTTTTTTGCCAAATCGTACTTCCGTTATTGTTACAATCCAATTTTAATAATGCCATCCGATATTGATTATTACCGTTAAAAAGATACTCCCATTTTGATCCACACAAAACTAAATAATTACTCTTCTTTTCTATGTGAGAAAAATATAAAGAATTTGGATAAGCACCAATTTGCTGGTTCCACATTATAACCCCAGTTGTATCTGTACAAACAACATGACTTTGTGGTGCCTGAGGTATAGTGTAATCAGTACAGCCAATGTAAATTAACTTATTTGTAGTATCATAGTAAACACATTTTACTCCGTAATTAATTAAGGTCGTAAACTCCTTTATTGACAGAATATTACCCAATGTATCCATTTTAATGATGGTTGGTCTTTCGTTATACCCAAGATTATTTCCTCGACCACCCATAAACCAAATGTTATTGGGTTTAAGTTTAAATGTATTATTTAACCTGTAATTGTAAATCCCATCATAATAATATCTAACCCAGTTGGTATCTAAAGTTATTTTGTTAACCGAAGCAAAAATTACTGTTGACATTGTACCCGTATATGATCCCCCGCTAATAATCATATTAACATTACTAATATCACATTGCATATTGTTGTTCCCATAAGATCCAAAATCTTTGTTGCTAAAAAGGTATCTTTTCCTTACCAACGTTATCCCAGTGGCATTAATTTTTTTTAAGTCGAGGCCCTGCTGCCCTACTGCGCTATCTTTAAAATAACTGGTTACTAAAAAATCTGAGTTATTAATGTTTAATAATTTATTAGAGCAACTTACAGAACCCGAAGTGTAATAATTATTAAAAATACTTTGTCCATTGCAAATTAATCCAATAAGCAAAGCACTTAATGTTAAACCGTATATTTTAAAATATCTATCTAACAATTACAAGCTTATTTGTTTTATTAATACTTTTTAGGTTAGTTAAATTTACAAAATATATTCCATTTATTAAAATATCGGTATTTATAACATTTTCGCTACGAGCCTTGCAACTTTCCTTCAATAACAATTGGCCATTTACATTATAAATATAAATGTCTACATTTTCCTCACTACCATTACTAATATTCAAAATATTACTAGTAGGGTTAGGGTACATTGTAATAGCTTCCGTATTATGTGTAAATTCAACCATGCCTGTATTCAAACCAGGCGCTATACCTAAACTATCCGTTTTTACAACCCAGCTTTCGCAGGAAGACAAATAGTCTGGTGAGCCACACATAATGTAACCACCGTCCGGGGCTTTTTGAATGTCATAAAACATTTCTATAATACTAACACCATATATGCCGTACCTTTTTGACCATAAACTATCTCCGTTACTGCCCACCTTAAGTACAATACCATCAGATTGTGCAGCCATTACTGCATCATTATAAGTTCCGGCTGTAACAATACTTCCGTCGCCATTTATTATAATGGAACTAAGAGAATTATAGTTTATTGCACCATAAACTTTTTGCCAAACAGGATTTCCATTAATAGCATTCCGTTTTAAAAGCTGTAACTTATATTTGGAATAAGTTGGGTCGCCATTTGCGCGATAGGAACCGCAAATTATTAATTCATTATTTACTTTTTCTAATTGACTGAATACACTATTAAAAGGATAATTTCCAATTTGTTGATTCCAAATTACGTTACCTGTTGTATCAATACAAGCTATAAAACTTTGTGGAGTTTGAGGGATAGTATTATTGGAGCCACCAAAATAAATGTATTTTAATAAAGTGTCATAATAAACCGCAGTTGGGCTATGTTTCAATAAGGAAGTTATTTCGGTTTGACCTATATAATTCCCATTGGTGTCGACTTTAAAAATAACTGGCCTGTCTGCATAATTGTTGTCATTTGGATTAAACTTATTACCAAAATACCAAACCTGGTTGCCTCTTTTTAAGAATCTGTTTCCCAAACTATAGGCATAAGTGTGATCACAATATTTTTTTGTATGAATTGTATCAGCAAGTTTATTATTTATTTTACAAAAAATTAATCCCCTATCACTTCCAAAATATGTATCACCTATAGCCAATGAAGAAAAATTGCTTGTTTTAATGGAAAGCCGATTGTTTAAATATGTGGCGAATATCAAACTGCCGAACATGAATTTATTATCAATAAGCACATTTCCGCTCTTATCAATTTTCAGCAGCCTAAGACCCTGATTTGCTGTAATATCTTTCCAGGGGGCATATATTAAATAGGTTGTATCCTGATTGTTTACCTGCACCTGATTAGCGTATGAGGTATTATTTATTCCGGCAGGATAATAATTATTAAAAGCGCCTTGACCGAAAGATATTAAATTTACGGACAAGGAGCTTACTATTAAAATACATATTTTAAAATATCTATCTAACAATTACAAGCTTATTTGTTTTATTAATACTTTTTAGGTTAGTTAAATTTACAAAATATATTCCATTTATTAAAATATCGGTATTTAGCTAAGAGGGTACCCTGTAAAAAGCGAAATAGAACCGCTCTTGGTTACCCTCGATAAACTCAGGGTTAACCGGGGCGGTTTTTATTTTTATCAAATTTTAAATTATCTGAAATTATACCGATGCTCAATATATTTTAATCCAAAAGCTTTAAGACATATATTTCGATCGGTATAGACATTTCTAAGATTTAAAAGATATGGCATACTTTGTTGTTGGTCTATTTTAAATCAAGAAATGGTATTACTTATTTTAAACCGAATTTGCGCAGATCCAGCCTGTACTCCAGGCGTTTTGAAAATTAAATCCTCCGGTAATTCCGTCGATATTTAAAACCTCTCCGCAAAAAAATAAACCGGGTACTAATTTGCTTTGCATGGTTTTAAAATCAATTTCTTTTAAGTTTACACCGCCACAACTTACAAACTCCTCTTTAAAAGTAGTTTTACCTTCCATTTTAAATGTGCTGTTGCAAATATTTTCGCATAGTTTGTTTAATTGTTTGTTATTAATTTCGGCCCAGGGTTTTGTGTTATCAATGCCGGAGCTTGAACATAAAAATTCCCACAAACGTTTTGGTAAATTAAATAAAGGTGTGGAGTAGGGCAGTGCTTTGTGTTTTTCTTTCTGTATTTTTTTTAATTCTGTTTCAGCTTCCGAAATTGTTAGTGGAAAGATCCAATTAACTAAAATGGTGGAGTTATAATTCGAGTTAAAAAATTCGTGCGCCGCAAAGGCCGAGAGTTTTAAAACAGCCGGACCGCTTAAACCCCAGTGCGTAATAAGTACAGGACCCGAATAGTGTAATTTACTTCCTGAAATTTTTACCTGAGCTTGTTGTACGCTTATACCCTGAAGTTCTTTTTTTATATTTTCATTCGGCAAATTAATGGTGAACAAACTTGGAATAGGTTCCACAATAGAATGACCTAAATTTTTAATGATGTTGTATGCCTCCGCTTTGTTATGGCCGCCGGTGCTGCAAATAATAGCATGGGCTTCAAGTTCTTCCTGCGAAGTTTTTAATTTAAAAGTATCTCCAAATTTTTTTATGGCAAACACTTCGCACTTCATTTTTATTTCTATTTGAAGCTCTTTTGCTAATCGTAAAAAACAATCAATAATGGTTTGACTGTCATCCGTAATCGGGAACATTCGTCCGTCTTCTTCCGTTTTTAATTCGATACCTTGTTTTTTGAACCAAGCAACGGTATCCTCAACATTAAATTGCGCAAATACTTGTCTCAGTTCCTTATGTCCTCTTGGATAGTTTTTTATCAATTCAGAATTGTCGGTGCAATTATGGGTTACATTGCATCTTCCGCCACCCGAAACTTTTACTTTGGATAAAAGCTTAGTTGTTTTTTCAAGAATAGTGATATTATATTCCGGTTTACGCATGGCTAAATTAATTGCCGCGAAAAACCCGGCAGCTCCGCCGCCAATAACTACAATATTTTTTGTTTTTTGTTTCAAGTTTTTTGTTCAATCAATGGTCTCGCCCCGATAACTCATGGAACCGCTCGACCTGACACTTCTCGGTCTTGCATCCCTTTAGTCTTACCTCCTGTCTCCGTTTTGCGTCTGACGAGGTTTCACTCACCATCCGCGTTATCAGCGTTCAATTTGGTCTCGACTCCCTGCCTTCGCTTTGCTTCGGCAGGCAAGCGCTCGACCTGACACATCTGGGTCTTGCATCTCTTCAGTCCTGCCTCGTGCCTCCTTCTTGCGTCTCTTCAGTCTTGTCTCTTGTTTCTTTTTTACGGTAAATCATAAACAACAACACCGGCAATAAAAATATATCTGCCAGTACGGCAATAATAACGGTAATACAAATTAAAAATCCAAAATAAAAAGTACTTTGAAAATCGCTTACCATTAAACTCATAAAACCGCCCAGCAAAATAAAAGTGGTTAAAATAATTGGTTTACCCGTTTCAAAATACGTGCGTTTAAAGGCATACATTAAACTTTTACCGTAACCTAATTCAATTTTTAAACGTGAAATAAAATGAATGGTATCATCGGTAGCAATACCAAAAGCTATGCTAAACACCAGTGATGTTGCGGCTTTTAGCTCTATGCCCATAAAACCCATAATACCGCCAATGATTATTAGCGGAATAACATTGGGTAAAATAAAAACCAACACCATGCGCCAGCTGCGGTGAAGAAAAAAAGTAAGAATGGCAATAACGATGAGGGAGAAAAGAAAACCCTGCGTCATATTATTTACCATGTACTCGTTATTACGGTCAATTAAATGAGCGGCGCCGGTAATTTCAAAATTTACCAGTTGCTTATTAATATTCTCATCAATAAATTTTTGCAAGTTCTTGTTATGCTCTGTAACTTTAATACTGCCCATGTCTCTTATCTTCCCGCTTACCCGTGCTGTTGCACCATCCAGTGCTATGATCCGTTTTATATCGTGATTTTTTTTATTGCTTTTAAGTTGTTTGGCAATTGGAACAAAATCTTCTTCCTCCGGAAAATTCAATAAAAAATCCTGATTGGTATTTTGATAAATTGTTTTTATTAAACTTGCAGGTGATAATAAAAAGCCCACATTATATTCTTTTTTTACAAATTCATCTACTTTATTTAATTCTTTCAACACATCGTAATCCCAAACACTTTTATTTTTGTTAACTACTGTGATCTGCATTTCGAATGGCCTTACGCCGCTGTAGTTTTCATCAAAAAAATTAAAATCGCGTTTGATCTGCACGCGATCGCTCAGATCCTCCAATAAAATATTATTTACTCTTACTTTAAAAATGCCTATTACCGAAAAAATCAAAACAACCGCGGTGATCACTAAAATTGTTTTTTGGTGCCGGAAGATCCAAAACAAACCTTTACGCATTATGGCGTAAGTGCGATTATTGCTGCTGTGCAGGGTAACTAATTTTTTTGGTGTAAAAAAATACAGCAACGCCGGAAGCAGGGTATAACTTAAAATAAAAGCTATAATTACACCTACCGAAGTGTAAACCCCAAATTCTTTTACCGGCTTAATGCTTGAAAAGAGCAGCGATAAAAATCCGACAACAGTTGTAACAAGCGTTAAAAATGTAGGGAAACCTACTTCCTTTAAAATTAAGGGATAAATTTTTTCGCGTTCTGTTCCCTTTGACAACTCTTCAAAATACTTTGAAAAAAAATGTACCACATCGCTCATGCCGGCAATAAATATCATCGTTGGCAGCATCACTGTCATCAGGTCGATCGGCTTTTTTAACAGGCTCATTACACCTAAGGTCCATAAAATAGAGATCAGCACAATACTCATAGGCACAATGATGCCATAAATACTTTTGAAACTGAACCATAAAAAAATTATTACAAGTATAAATGAGAGTAATAAAAAAATACCGAATTCGTGTTGAATATTTTTTAAATATACATCCTGCGCAAAAATACGGCCAACGTAATGTGCCTTATCAAACTTAAATTTAAAAATGGCTCTTTCAATACTTCGCGCAAGGGTATCGCACTCTTTTTTCTTTAATAGATCTTGTGTTTTTAAATAAATGGTGACCGATTTTGCATTGAGCGGAAAAAAGGAACCTACCAAGTGCGGCGATTGGTAGATCTTTATGCTATCCTCTTTATAAAGCGTTTCATCTTCAAAATGCAATGCCCGTGTTTGCATGGGCACAAGCCCGCCGAGCGAAAGCATTTTTAAATTGGTAGGCGAGGTTACCCGAACAATGTATTTTAATTCGCTTAAAACTTTGGTTAAGCTATCTACCCTATTTAAAAAGGCTTTATTAAAAATGCCGCTGTTATTTTCAACAGCAACGAGGGCAAATTCGTTATCGTACTCAAAAGTTTTGCGGTATTTATTATATAATTCAAGCTCGTGATCCTCGTTCGGAAAAAAAGCCTCAAAATCGTAATCAAATCTCAGATCCTGTAGTTTGTAAACGCATAAAAGCGAGAACAAAACCACAAAAACGAGGATGAAAGAATTATATGTTCTTTGATTTTTTATTTGGCACTAAGGTAGCAACAAAACAGGCTATAAAAAACCATAATAAAGGGCTTTTGGCTTCTTTTCATTTATAAAAGATAGTATCTTTGATACCTGAAAAAAGTCGCTAACTTAACTAAATACAGTTAGTGATCGGTTTCTGAAATTTGTTTAATAATTAAAAGAAAATTAATTTCTAAATATAGAAATGCCAAACGATGGTGCCGCGGCAGGGATTTGAAGGGTTTAGCACCCGCACCGCAAGTGAGGAACGAAACTTGAGGGAGGATGCCGAAGCGAAGCGGAGCCCGGAAAAGCCCGGCAGCCGCCCAAAAAATTAAAGCTAACAGTTAAAAAATATAAACTATAAACTACAAGCCATGCCAAAAGGAATTTTTAGAGTACCCGTTGCGGTTAACGAACCCATAAAACAATATGCTTCAGGAAGCGCTGAACGTAAGGAATTACAAGCAATGCTAAAAGAATTGCGCAGTAAAGAAATTGATATACCCATGTATATTGGCGGTAAAGAAGTGCGAAGCGAAACCAAGGTGCGCATTGCACCGCCGCATGATCACAAACACACGCTGGGGCATTTTAATAAAACCGGTAAAAACCACGTGGAGCAAGCTATTACGGCTGCTTTGGCGGCTCGCGAAAAATGGGTTAATTTAAGCTGGGAGCACCGCGCTAGTATTTTTTTAAAAGCTGCCGATTTGATCGCCGGCCCATACCGCGCTAAATTAAACGCTGCAACAATGTTAGGCCAAAGTAAAAATGCTTTTCAGGCTGAGATCGATAGTGCTTGCGAAATAATTGATTTTTTGCGGTTCAATGTACAATACATGACAGAAATTTACGCCGAGCAACCCATTTCTTCTCCCGGAGTTTGGAACAGGCTTGAGTGGCGACCTTTGGAAGGATTTGTTTACGCTTTAACCCCGTTTAATTTTACGGCTATTGCCGGAAATTTACCTACCAGTTGCGCCATGATGGGCAATGTGGTTGTTTGGAAACCCAGTAATACGCAGGTTTACAGCGCAAATGTATTAATGGAAATTTTTCAAAAAGCGGGTGTGCCCGATGGTGTTATTAATTTAATTTACCCAAGCGGACCCGATGCGGCGGAAGTTATTTTTAATCATAGAGATTTTGCAGGAATCCATTTTACGGGTTCAACCGAAGTGTTTCAAAATATTTGGCAAACAATTGGAAATAATATTCATAAATATAAATCGTACCCTAAAATTGTTGGCGAAACCGGCGGAAAAGATTTTATTATGGCGCACAAGTCGGCCGAGGCCAAAGTATTGTCTGTGGCTATTTCCAGAGGGGCTTTTGAATATCAAGGACAAAAATGTTCAGCAGCTTCTCGCGCTTATGTTCCAAGTAATTTGTGGGCAGAAGTAAAAAGTAATTTGCAGGCCGACTTAAAGTCAATGAAAATGGGGCCTACCGAAGATTTTACCAATTTTATTAACGCTGTAATTGATGAAAAAAGTTTTGATAAACTCACGGGTTACATTAAAAATGCAAAAAAAGATAAAAGTGTTGAAATTGTTGCAGGAGGAAAATCAGATAAGAGCAAAGGATATTTTATTGAACCTACCATTTTAAAAGTAAAAAACCCGAAGTACATTACTATGTGCGAAGAATTATTTGGTCCGGTGCTTTCACTTTATGTTTACCCTGAAAACCGTTTCGCCGAAATTTTACATACGGTTGACACTACCGGAATTTACGCCTTAAC
>JANYBY010000403.1 GCA_025360565.1 Bacteroidota bacterium | reverse complement strand
TCAGTATTTTCGTTGTCAATTTTCGGCGTAGCTGCCTGCTACGACTGCAATTTCCGCCTCAATCCTGATCGTTTTTTCTCACAAAATCTTTGGCCTAAAATATATCAGCATTTGGTATTAGAATAAATTACGACTATGGTTTAATTTGGATCCGCTTTATTGGAACTCACAAACAATATGATAAAATTGACGCGAAAACGATTTAATATGGAACATAAAGTAATTAAAAATGAAAAAGAATATAATAAGGCTTTAATAAGGCTTGAAAAAATATTTGACGCTAAAAAAGGAACAAAGGAGGGAGATGAGTTGGAATTACTTTCTTTACTTATAGATAAATACGAACAGGAAAAATATCCAATTGATCTTCCCGATCCAATTGAAGCCATAAAGTTTAGAATGGAGCAGCTTGGTTACAAACAAAAAGATCTGGCTCTTGTGATCGGACTCAAAAGCAGGGTAAGCGAAATTTTGAACAAAAAACGTAAATTAACTTTGGAAATGATACGAAAACTTAGCGAAACCCTTAGCATTCCAACAGATATTTTATTAAAGGAATATTAATTTTCTTACTAAAAATTGCAAATAATTCAATGAGAAATTTTTTATCCGCATTATTTTTTTTTCATTTGCAGTATATTCATTTTCTCAAAGTAATTCTAAAATAGATTCTTTAAAAAAACCTAGACGCGATGAATTAATTAAACTGGCTATTAAAAAAATAAACGAACAGGGCTTTGATGCATCACATTACGACAGAGTTATTGTAAAGGTAAATTAAACCTCGCTTGTGGTTGAATTTCGTTTGTCAATTACCCTTGCAGGAAGTAAGAGTTGTTACTTTGATGCGGTTTACGAGGCCTTGGCCGGCAGCGGAAGCGGCAAAAGTATTCAGGGCGAATGCGAGAACCCAAAATTTTACAAACAAACCGATGCCATTAAAAAGAAAATGGATTTTATTTTTAACGCCATTAATAAAAGTGATGAGATAGGGCACATGCCAAACAGTAAAATAGATGAAGGCACCAACATGACGATCACCGAAAAACTGATGTATTATTATGTGGAGATGTCGAGTTGGTCAACATACTCTCATTACAAAGTGGATAAAGGTTCAGGAAAAATTTCGGAAGCAAACCACAAACATTACGCCCACAGTTCGGAAGATGAAAAGCCTGAATGGGAAATAATTAAATAGGTAATATAAGATTTGGCATACAGGTTTATATCACAGAATTTATATGACCTTATATGGTTCAAAAAAATCTGTAAAAATTAATTTGTTTTAGGGCGCTAATACGTTGCCAACTTAGCCAAAATATCCGCCTCTGTAGTTTGAGAGAGATTGAGATCTTGATTATGATTATTTACAACTGTTGTATTAGTGTAGGAAGCGTAAAAATTTCCGGCTATTTTTGAAATGGCCACAATGGTCATGTTAGTGCCAATAGGCAACTGATAACCATTGTAAACCTGATCAGCCCCGTTTAAAAGGGTAATACACCTGAACGTTGGAAATAATAAAAAAATATTTGTGTTCGTAGCGTTGTAATTACCATGTGTGGTAATGGTTACCGGGGTTTTTTGATTTGGACTTACAGCCAAAGCCGCGCAATGCACCCAGTTTACCGAATCGGAAGGAAAGACATAGTAATACGGATTAATAACATTAACCGTGTTTGAAACCGGTGGGGCCGAAACAGCAACGCTGCCTGTTTGCACCCAATACAAAGTACTATTTGTAAAATTAGTGGCGCCGTAATAAACCTGCATGCTGTAAGATGGCTGTGTGCCTGCCGGCATTTCAAAAACCAATTGTTTACCGGGATAAAGTTTTAACTCTTGTCCGTTTTGCGAAGAAGTAATTTTTAATTCCCCTCCTGAGTTAAGTAACTCAGTGCTCGTCATGGTTTGACTCTTATTTAAAACAATATCTTTTCTTGAATAAATTTCGGTTACCGAAAGTACAACATTGCCGGTTATAATAGCGCCTTGCTTGGTCATAAACGCCATTGCGGGTACATTTACTTTTGTTCCTTGATTTGCCAAAAAAGACGAGGCCACACTCGCGTCAACTGTAAAAGTTTGCGCGGCGCTAATATGCGCTTTAAAAAAATCGGCAAGTGTAGTTTGGTTGGGAGGAGAAAGATCGGGTGGAGGAGTGGTATCCTTGTCTTTTTTACAGGATGATGTTGTAATTGCAAAAGCAATACTTGCAAAAAAAATGAGTTTGTTCATATTACAAAATTACCGAAAATTTCAATTCCTATTTTAAAAAGTTATAAGGAGAAATTGTGCAAAAAGAGTTAAATCAAAACTTTAACTCCCAGCTTATCCGACCATTTTTTAAACTCGGCGAGCATTGTTTCAGTAACCGGAATTCCGCTTTGTAATCTTTTCTTTTTGCTGATGTATTCAGGTTCTCCCGGAAATAGAACATGGTCTCCATGCGTTTTTACCTGATTGATCATAGCGGTACCAACGGTTCTAATAACATCCCTTCCGCCAAATTTTGCAGGGTCGATGGCTATTACCAATGAGCCTAATTTTCTTTTTTTGTCCATATCGTTATACATGGATGTCATGTTCGGCCCAAAATTCATTCCGTTCAAAGGCCCGCAAAGCATATCAATTAAAAAAGCGAGTGCATAGCCTTTGTGCTCTGCCATTGGTTTTACAGCAATTATATCTTTTGCAATTTCAGAATCCTTTCCGTTTTTATTAACGCCCAAACCCAAAGGTACTTTTGTGTTTTCTCTTTTGGCATTCATAATATAATTCCAGGGCACAATGCTGGTGCTCATGTCCAAACAGACAGGTTCATCATTATTTTCGGTTGGAAAAGCAATGGAGATCGGATT
>JANYBY010000353.1 GCA_025360565.1 Bacteroidota bacterium | reverse complement strand
CTTTTGGGCCAAGGAGCCTTGCCGGGAAAAGGTTTATTTAAAAATGAAATTACCATTTAATTAATTTTACACCTTTCGTTTGCTGATGTACTTTTCTTCTAATCGGCGTTTCTTTTCTTGTCTGCGTTTACCCCCTAAATTCACTTTTTTATTTTTTTCCTTTTTTTCGTGAAAAGCTCCGTTAGGAACAATTATCTTTTTTAATTTCTTTAAATTTTTATCACGCTTCACTGGCATTTCATCTTTTGTAAGTTCGTCAGAAATTTCCACACCACTTGGTACATCCAAAACGGTAATTTTTTTATTCATTAAAGCTTCAATGGCTTTTTGTATTTCCTGTTCAGCCTCATTAAAAAAACTAATGGCGCTGCCGGCCTTATCTGCCCTACCCGTTCGGCCTATACGGTGTAAATACGAATTAGCGTCTTTGGGTGCATCAAAATTAATTACATGCGTTACATCCTTCAGATCGAGTCCCCGCGCAATTACATCTGTTGCTATCAATAAACGGTGAGTTCCTTCCTGAAATAGTTTTACCGCCTTAAAACGATTGGGTTGTGATTTGTTTGAATGTATAATCCCTACCATTCCCGGAAAATCGTTTTCCAGTTCTTTTTCCAGTTCATCCGCCACTTTTTTATTTCTAACAAACAGCAAAACTTTATTAAAGTCTTTTTCATGCAACAACAACCATTTCAATAAATTTACTTTGGTATAAAAATTGGGCACATGATAAACTTCTTGAATGATCTTTGCCAACGGTGTTCCTCTCGATATCACTTCAATGTATTCGGGTGCGTTAAAATATTTTTCTATCATAGCTTCCACATCTTCGTTTAAAGTTGCGGAGAATAAAATATTTTGACGTTTGGCGGGTAAACTTTCTAAGATCTGCAGCAGCTGTGCCCTAAAGCCCAGGTTCAGCATTTCGTCCACTTCATCTATCACTAATTTTTTAATAGAAGAAAATTGCAGTGTGCGGCTCAAGGTGAGGTCAATCATGCGGCCGGGAGTTGCTACTAAAATATCCAAACCATCGTACACTTTTTGTTTTTGAATATTAATGTTAGAAGCGCCGTAAACGCCAAGGCATCGCACGGTCATGTACTTGGTTAATTTCTCGATTTCGTTTACCACCTGAACTACTAACTCGCGAGTTGGCACAATTATCAGCACGCGCGGCTGGCGCTGCTCCGAATACGTTAACCAGCGAAGAACGGGCAATAAATATGCGAATGTTTTTCCGGTACCTGTTTGCGCTATACCTACAGCATCTTTGCCCGACATGATCACGGGAAAAGCCATTTCCTGAACGGGAGTTGGTTCCGTAAAACCAATATCGTTTAAAGCCTTAATAAGGGGTTTAGAAAGATTAAGACCGGTAAAATCGCTCATTTATTAGTTTTTAGCAAAGATACTCAAATCTTTGACTATGCGTAACCCCGGAAACCTAACAGGGCGTGCATTGTGACAACTATTTACCAATACCATGCGGCGAATAACCGCATTAATCTCCGCATAAAATGCGGTAAATAGGCCAAACTATGCGGTGAATAAAGTGACTAATCTCCGCATAATGTGCGGTGAATAATTTGTGAATGCGGAGAATAAGTTGTACTTTTGTGGAGGGATGAGGAAGTTAATAACCTATATATATGAATATGCCGATTGGCCGGAGTTTACCTGGAACAACGAAGAACTCTTGTTTACCCTTGGGCAGGTGCGTAATTTACAAGGCAAATTAACGGGTAAAATGGAAGCGCTTGGCTTTGTTTTAAGAGAAGAAGCTGTTTTAGAAACCATCACGCTCGACGTTTTAAAATCAACCGAAATAGAAGGTGAGGTTTTAAATTTAAAAGAAGTCCGCTCTTCTGTTGCAAGGCACCTTGGGTTGAATGTTCCGGGGCTTGTAAGATCCGACAGAAACGTAGATGGTGTTGTTGAAATGATGCTGGATGCTACGCAACAGTACAAAAAACCATTAACCGCCAATCGTTTATTCGGCTGGCACTCCTCTTTATTTCCTTCAGGAAGAAGCGGACATTACAAAATAACAGTTGGCAAATGGCGCGATAATAAAACCGGCCCCATGCAGGTTGTTTCAGGTGCAATGGGTAAAGAACGGGTGCACTTTCAGGCACCGCATTCAAAAGTTCTGGCAAAAGAAATGAATAAGTTTTTAAAATGGTTTAATGCTAAAGACACGCTCGATCCTGTTATAAAAGCGGCCCTGGCACATTTGTGGTTCATTACCATACATCCGTTTGATGATGGTAACGGCAGGATAGCACGCGCCATAGCAGATATGCAATTAGCACGCGCCGACGGGAGCACGCAACGGTTTTACAGCATGTCGGCACAAATAAAAACCGAACGCAGTAAATATTATAGCGTTCTGGAAAAAACACAAAGAGGAAATTTAAACGTAAGTGGCTGGATGAATTGGTTCTTAAATTGTTTAAAAAGTTCGTTAAACGCCAGCGATAAAACGTTGGGCAATGTTTTAAATAAAGTAAACTTCTGGAAAAAACACACCGATATCTTTTTAAACGACCGACAAAAAAAAATGCTGAATAAATTGCTGGATGGATTTGACGGAAAACTTTCTTCATCTAAATGGGCTAAAATATGTAAATGCTCCGCAGACACCGCCCTCCGTGATATACAAGATCTGATAAAAAAAAATATACTGGAAAAAGAATCCGAAGGCGGCCGAAGCACAAATTATCAATTGGTTATTTAGTCGGCCCTCAAACCCTCTACATTTTTTGTAATTAGTCCTTCCTTAAAAAGCCACTTTTTTGCTTTGATTTAAAATTAATGCATAAAAGTAGCATAAGACCACATTTAATTGGCAGTTTAAAGAAGACGCTAACTTTCGTAGCATCTTCTTTAGGTTAAAGCCCGCCGCC
>JANYBY010000288.1 GCA_025360565.1 Bacteroidota bacterium | reverse complement strand
TTGAGAACTCACTCGCGAATTTTATTTTTATGGTGGAGCCGGTTGAAATGTAACCGGTTGTGAATGCTGAAATATAAGTTGCAAACTCGGGATTTATTTTATTGACTAGTCCCGAATTTTGGTTGCTTCCCGTTAAACTTTTAAAAGAATCTTTGTGATTGTATAACCACACGGTTGAAGCTGTGATAGCAATACCAATTGCCATCCATTTAATTTTTTGTACCGGCATTTTTTAATGATTTTTAGTACCTAAAATTACGTGTTTTAAAGGAAGACGTTTGCCAAGTTTTAAACAGGTTGTTAGAAGCCCGGGTTCGGGTAAAAATAAGGTAAAGGCGGCTAGCTGTTGCCTTTTGCGAAGGAATAATTAATGTTATTTTGTTGGGCATAAAAGTGAATGGAGGCCAAACCGATCTCGCTTCTTCGTTTGCTTACATTTTCGGCGTCAATTATAGGGGCAAAAATACGCTTACCGGTGGTTGGATCGTTACAAAATTGCGTACCGTAAATTTGTTTTTTGTGTTGAACCATTGCTTTCCTATCTACCAAACTGGCGAAGTGTTCAGGCGCTAACGAACCTGATCTTACGGCTTGTTCCATTAAAGGCAAGTATTTTTCTTGAGTAACAAAATCGGCGTTTTGAATAACTGTATATAAGGTATAATTATTTTGTGCGCCTATCCTGTCGGCACCAAGCCATCCATATTTTTCAATAATTTCGGCCACTTTTACTTTGTTTAACTCATCCTGCGCCTGTTTTACTTCAACTAATTTTTTTACCTGTTCAGAATTGCATCCATAAACTGAAATCGCTTCGGAGATCATTAACAAATTAGATTGTATGGAGGCATTTATACCGCTTAATTCTTCCGAAACTTTAGCGTCAATTCTCTTATCGTATTGCGATTGGAGTTCTTTTTTATAGGACTCTGCTTCCGTATTTTTTGCTGAAGTATATTGTACGCCGGGAGCAATTTTTTTATTCGGCATAAGAAAAGACCATGTTGTTACGAACACCGAGGCGATCACCATTGCGATTAAACTTTTAAATAAAAATTTTTTCATGAATTGAAGATTTGTTAATGAAGGTAAATGTTTTGCTATAAGTAAGCTACAATTTTGCAATGTTTAACAAATTGGATAAATGTGAAGAGATTGCTTCGCCGCCCCGGTTATTTATAAGCGGCTCGCAAGGACGTGGAATTAATCAAAGATCTTGCCGGGATTTAAAATATAATTTGGATCAAAAACTTTTTTAATATTTTTCATCAGCTCCAAATGCGCTGCCGAAAAAATAATAGGCATATACTCTTTTTGTACCAGGCCAATGCCATGCTCGCCGCTAATGGTACCGCCCAGGGCTTTACATAATTCAAAAATTTCGGTAATGCCTTTGGGCAGATCTTTGTTCCAAACATCATCGCTTAAATTACCTTTAATGATATTCACGTGTAAATTTCCATCGCCGGCGTGGCCGTAGCAAACCGAATTAAACCCGTATTTTTTACCAATGGCTTTTACGCCGTTTAATAATTTTGGTAATTCGGCCCTTGGCACAACGGTGTCTTCTTCTTTATAAACGCTGTTGCTTTTTACTGCTTCTCCTACTTTTCTTCTGATCTTCCAGAGCGAACTTTTTTGTTCGGCGCTGTCGGCAAATAAAATCTCATCGCTGTTATGTTCGGTCATTATTTTCCCTATCACTTCGCAATCGCTCATCAAAACATCCATATTATTTCCGTCCACTTCAATTAATAAAAGCGCTTGCCATTCGGGTTTAATTTCAAAATTAACTTCGCCGGCGTATTTAATGCTCCAGTCAATGGCATCGCGTTCCATAAACTCCATGGCGCTTGGGGTGATACCCGCCCTGAAAACCTGACCCACAGACTCACAGGCTTCTTCGGCATTTTTAAAAGGAACCAGCATCAGCAGATCGTATTTTGGTAAAGGAATTAATTTAAAAACTATTTTAGTTACAATGCCAAGTGTGCCCTCGCTGCCAACCATTAAATGCGTAAGGTTGTAGCCGGTTGAATATTTTAGGGTATTAGCGCCGGTCCAAATAATTTCACCGTTTGGTAAAACAACCTGTAAGTTTAAAACGTAATCGCGCGTGGTGCCGTACTTAACGGCTTTGGGCCCCCCGCTGCTGTGCGCAATGTTTCCGCCAAGACTGCAGCTGCCCCAACTGGCGGGATCCGGGGGATAAAACAATCCCAGTTTTTTTACTTCTTCCTGAAAAATATAATTAATTACGCCGGGTTCAACAGTAGCCTGCAAATTCCTTTCATCAATTTTTAAAATTTTGTTGAATTTTTCCATGCTCAGCAGCACTCCGCCTTTAATTGGCAAAGCTCCTCCGCTAAGGCCTGTGCCGGCTCCGCGGGTAGTGAGCGGAATTTTATTTTGATCGCAAATTTTAGCAATGGCAGCAACCTGTTCAACCGTTTGGGGCTTTACCACAATTTCGGCTAAAAAAACAAGGTCTTCGGTTTCGTCCCGCCCGTATTTTTGGAGCTGATCTTTGTCAGCGCTAATAAAATCAGGCCCTACAACACTTTTTAGAGCGTTAAATGTTATTGACGTTGCCTTGTTATAATTAAAACCGACCATGCTAAAAATAGTGTATGCTAATTTACTATTATTGAATACTAAATATGAATGCATAATTAAATTTTTTAGTCCTGTTTATTAACACACATACGCATTTGCAGCTATACGATGCAACAATTGAAGTTGTTAATTTAAATATGGACTCTAGCGATAAACCAAATTATTATTCGTACGGTTTGCACCCCTGGTATGTGGAAAAAGAAAATTACAGGGAAAAGTTGATAGTACTGGAAACTAAAGTGAATGAAAAGCGTTGCGTGGCTATTGGAGAATGCGGTTTGGATAAATTAAGTCAGGTTGATTTTGAATTACAACAAAGAGCTTTTATAGGTCAAATAAAAATTGCCAACCATGTAAAAAAGCCGTTGGTCATTCATTGCGTAAAAGCATTCAACGAATTATTAAATTGTTTGAACCTGAACGATAACCAAGTGCCGGTTATTATTCACGGTTATAATAACAACGAAAACATTGCGCGGGTTTTATTGGATCATGGCTGTTTTTTTTCTTTTGGAAAAGCCTTGCTGGGTTACGAATCAAATGCCGCAAAAGCCATTAAAATGGTGGGCCGTAAAAATTTCTTTTTAGAAACCGATGACGCGGATATTTCGATAAAATATATTTACAGAAAAGCAGCCGAAATTTTAGGCATTGAAGAAGAGATATTGAAACAACAAGTGCAAAGTAATTTTGAGAACGTTTTTAAATTAAAGGTGACTTAACCACAAAGCACACAAAGAAGCCACGAAGAACACAATTTATGATTAAAACTTCGTGTGCTTTGTGCAGATCTTAGCGCCCTTTGTGGTTAAGAAACAAAAAGAATAATATGGATACAAGTTGGATGGAACGCACCTCCTTATTAGTAGGAAAAAAGGGTTTGGAAAAATTGAATAACGCGCATGTTTTAATTGTGGGATTGGGAGGCGTTGGTTCGTATGCCGCCGAAGCCATTGCCAGAGCGGGCGTAGGTAAAATGACGATCATTGATGGCGATACGGTTGACCCAACGAACAGGAACAGGCAATTGCAGGCTTTAAGTACAACGCATGGTATGAACAAAGCCGCTTTGATTGGAGAAAGGATTCGTTTAATTAATCCGGAAATTGATCTGACCGTTTTGGATGAATTTAAAAATCCGGATGACATGAAAGAAATTTTGAAGACCAAATTTTCTTATGTGATAGATGCTATTGACAGTATTTCACCGAAATTATATTTGCTCTCAACTGCTTATTGGAACAATCAAAAAATTATTTCGAGTATGGGCGCCGGCGGTAAAATGGATCCCACTAAAATTAAAATAGCCGATATTTCTAAAACCTGTATTTGTCCGTTGGCACAGTACGTGCGTAAACGCTTGCGCTACATGAATATTTACAAAGGCATAAAAACAGTTTTTAGTGATGAACTTCCTGCAAAATATTCTATTATGAAAACAGACGGAAGCAAATATAAAAAATCGGCTTACGGAACCATTTCTTATTTACCCGCCGCTTTTGGACTGACCTGTGCCTCCGTTGTAATAAAGGAGATAGTACAGTATAAAGAAATAAAGGGGTAATCTTTATTCATTCTTATTTTTCAAAGGATTAAGTTGCGGCCCAAAATCTATATTTTTGTAAGCGAGATATTATTGCCTACTTTCACTTAACAAAATTATTTTTATGAAACCACTAAAATTTTTTCTCGCGGTAATTTTAATCGGCGGTTTAAATCAAACAAACCAAGTAAATGCTCAATCCGACCTTATTTTTGAAAACGTAATTCAACGTTCGAAGATCTTTAAACCCCATAGTGATTCAAGTTATACTTATAATTTTGAATACTTAAGCGGCAAACAGGCTTACGATTTTGGGTGGAGTTTAAAAAGCTTATTGAACGCAGGAGTTTCTGATAAAACCGGATTTCATTTATTTTACGATTTGGAAGAAACTGACCGTTTTGAACGAACAGAAGTACGACGTAAGCTGATAATAGTTGGAGACAGTGTGGAACAGGAAAACTATGATGCCAACGGAAACCCTTCTATACAAAAAGTTGCAGGAAATATAGATTCGATCTGGTTTTTTGAAGGCGTGCGGGAACTAAAATTTAAGGAGGATTGGATCATTGACACTGCAAAATTCACATGCGAAATAAGATCTAAAATGTTTATTCCACTTGTTTTAAAAAAGGGAAAAGAAGATCTGGGACCGATGGAATTTGTGGCAATTAAGCCGGGGTTAGATCCGAAAAGTTTTAAACTTATAGCAGATATGATTATTACAGATGTATATGTGAAGCAAGATCCTATGACTGAAGATGAAATAACCATTAGAGAAGCAAATACTGAAATTGATTTTTACAAAATGGTAATGTTCATCAATTCAACAATTGATAAAATTAAAGCCGGTAAACTGCCATGTTTTAAACCAACTATACCTGCAAAAAAACAGATAACGACCGTTGAGCTAAAAACAATGTTTACGGATGAATATGTGATCAATAAAAAAGACAAATTTCCGGTGCGTTTTAAGATGTATAATTTTCGTTTTAAAATGATTCAAAAATGGTGGTTTGACCCAATTGCACTGGCTTTTAAGAAAGAAGCCGTAGGGATGGTTTTAATGAAGAGAAATGAAAAAAAGGATTTTTCGAAAAACAAAGAAGGCAGTATTACCTATACCTTTAAACCGGTTGCCTACGTTCCTTTTAACAAATAGGTTTATCTTAACGGTTTTGAAGTGTAAATAAAAGCAATAAAGAATAAAGAAATAAGATCTGCCAGGATAAATTTTTATTAAAAAAAACTTCGTTTAAGGTTTGGTAAACTTTATTCATTCGTTTGCGTTTTTAAGCGAAATCTAAAATATGAAAATTTTATTTCAAAAACCAATTATTTTATAAAAAGAACTTTGTGCATAGTTTCTAAAGTTGTTTTATCGGCTTTTAAACGGTTGCCTTTTATTAAAAGTGTTGTGTCGTTTTTCCAGAACATTTGCGTTGGACCCCAGTCTGCTAATTCCCTTGTCCCTGAGAGCTGATAGTTTGTTTTATTCTTTTCGTAGATAGAAATGCCCGTTACATCGAAAGCCGCTATAAGATCGCAATTACCGCAAACAAAGTATTTTTTATCGGGCGAGGCGTAGGGGTAACCAAAAGTTTCGATGGGTTTGCCGTTTTTTTTGTTCACCAGTAAAAAATTCATCGATTCAACTTTTAAACAACTAATAACATAATAGTTAATATCTTCGTTCAACTCAATAAAATTAAAAAGTCGGTATTCATCATCTTGAGACTTATTATTAACCAGTTTAATTATATTTCCGTCGTCGCATTTTAAATAAAGGCTGTCGTTCTCACGTTTTACAAGGCCATCCGCTTTTGTAATGGCTTTATCATCCGAAT
>JANYBY010000259.1 GCA_025360565.1 Bacteroidota bacterium | reverse complement strand
TTTTTGGTTTGTAATTGGCATCACTCTCTTAACCTTTTTACAGCCATCCTTATTATTTCCGTACACTTTATTTTTAGCCTGTTATATTACTGCTCGTTATTTTGACGTGAACGAAAAAGGCGGAAAAGATTTTATTTTATTTACCGCCAAAACTATTGGCCTAGCTGCCTTAGGTGTTGCCATTAGCGCGTATCAATTACTGCCCGATATTTTACAAATTGCCGAAAGTCCACGTGTGAGTGGCGACGCAGGCTTGTTTGATAAATTAAAACAGCAGCCCATGTTTGGTTTAGCCGATGAAGTGCTGAGGTTTACAACTGTTTTCAGAAGTTTTGGTTCGGATATGATGGGTAACGGAAATAGTTTCAGGGGCTGGGGAAATTACCTTGAAGCTCCATTATTTTATTGCGGTATTTTATCGCTGGTTATTTTTCCGCAGTTTTTTTCTTCCCTCACAAACAAACAAAAACGCATTTACGGTGTAATTACATTTTTGTTCTGTTTACCGATCTTATTCCCTTATTTCCGTTATTTATTCTGGGCATTTTCGGGCGATTATTTCAGAACCTTTTCACTTGTGGTTGTATTATTCCTTTTAATTTATTCGGCACGCGCTTTAAATTTTATTGAAAAGCAGGGCAAATCAAATAAAATTGTTTTGGGTGTTACCATTTTGTTTTTATTGTTCCTATTATACACGCCTGGCGCGGCTTACAAGCCGGGGGTTAAAGATGGAATGCGTACCATGGCAACTGTTTTACTTTTGGGTTATGGTTTTTTTGTTTTTAGGATGGGAGATGCGAAAGCACAAAAAAATAATTTGCGCGTTTTATTTTTGGCGGTATGTGTAGTTGAATTAATATATTTTTCATTCACAACCGTTAACGATAGAGACACTTTACGCTCGGGCAACTTAACCGAAAAGGTTGGGTTCAACGATTATAGTGTTGAAGGAATAGATTATATAAAAAAAATTGACAAGGAAGCTTTTTACCGCGTAAATAAAGATTATCAGTCCTCGCCCACGCAACATTTGAGTATTAACGAGGGTAAGATCCAGGGTTATTACGGCACTTCTTCTTATCACTCCTTCAACCAAAAAAATTACATTAAATTTTTGGGCGAGTTTGGTGTAATAAATGTTACAAATGAAATGGAAACTCGATGGGCGAAGGGACTTGTTGAGAGACCGATTCTTTTTTCGCTTGCATCCGGAAAATACTGGTTGTCCAAACGCACCGATAACACAATAACATCAATGGGCTTTGATTCTATTGCGAAATTTGGTGACGTGATAGTATATAAAAATAGTTTTGCTGCCCCTTTTGGAATAACCTATGATAAAATAATTAATGAAGCCGAACTTAAAAAATTGTCTAATATCCAAAAAGATTTCTGTGTTTTGCGCGCCTGTGTAATTTCGAAAGATGATGTTAATTCATTCGCGGCGTTCAAACCTTTTAACCTTGCAGATACTAATGCCGTATTAACCTATAATAACCTTGGAGCGTATATAAAAGACTTAAAAAAGGACAGCTTAACGATCACTAAATTTTCGCAAAATAATATCGTTGGTAATGTTACCGTAGCAGAACCAAAAATTTTATTCTTTTCATTTCCGTTTGATGAGGGCTGGAGCGCGAAAGTAAATAATGCCGAAGTTAAATTGTACCGTGTTAATGTTGGATTAACAGGTTTAATGCTGAACAAAGGCGCAAACACCGTTGAGCTTACTTTTGAACCGCGCTTAAAAAATAAAGGCAAATTAATTTCAATTGTTTCTTTTCTACTTCTTGCGGGCCTTACGGGAATGGGCTTTTACAGGAATAAGAAGACGGCTTCCTGAAGTGCGGAATAAACGAATTTCCCATTTCGGGAACTTTTTGTATATTTGTCAATAATTTAGAGCTTGAGGGTAATTGCTAAAAAAATTCTGAGGGACTTCTGGACCAAACACAATGATTGTGAGTCACAATTAAAATTATGGTATCATGAGGCCTATAAAGCAAAATGGAAAACGCCGAATGAAATAAAAAAGGAGTTTCCAACGGTTAGCTTTCTTCAGGATAATAGGGTAGTTTTCAATATAAAAGGAAACAATTATAGATTGATAGTTATACCAAAAGCAAATATATTTTAGTCCAATCTTTTGGAAAAAACATCAGTATTTTCGTTGTCAATTTTCGGCGTAGCTGCCTGCTACGACTGCAATTTC
>JANYBY010000247.1 GCA_025360565.1 Bacteroidota bacterium | reverse complement strand
CACCAAATCCCGCGGCCATACAATGGAAAAATGACATGGGACTGAGAAAAGACCAGCTCACAATAATTGATGGGGTTAATTTTTTATCGAAAGAGAATAAATTGTCCCGTTTTTATATATACGATCATCATTACTTTAGTCTGGCGCTTAATATCGATCCCTTCGACGGCACAAAACATAAAAAGATCTGCAAGCAAAGTATTTCAGAAATGAAGTCGGGAGACATTGCCTTTTGGGATACCATTTACGCTGAACCCGAATCGGGTATTACAAAACAGGAACTTGATTCAATGCCCGATCTGATCAGTATTTATAATTTTAAGTTTAATGAATACGGGAAAGAAATTACTTTTACGGCTTATGAAAAAAAATGAGATGTTTTCAATTCTCTTTAATTAATTCGCCTTGGCCATTAGCCTCGCCGGCACCAAGGTTACTAATAGTTTGCGGCGTACCTTTGTAATATATATTACCTTGTTTCCAAATATAATATTCGAACTTGGCCACGCCCTGTAAATTTAAATACGCGTTACCAATACTGTAAGTTGAAATAAAGACCTGATCGCTAACCGAAAAATTTTCGGCATGCGTAAAGTTAGTGCCATTGGAATAAATCAAAAGAATTTTTGCTGACCCCGATAAATATATATCGCCGTTACCGTGAGAAGCAGTGCTCACTGTGCTAAACACACCATTTACATATGTGTCGCCCGAGCTTTCGTTGTAAACATTAAGAATAGTATCTTGTTTAAATCCCGCATCCAAAACGATTGGGCTCACGCTTTTGTTATTTATTTTTGCCACAAATGGCATTGTAACATTTACAATTATTTTCCTTTTATATCCTCTTACAAAATTGCATGAACTTGTATTTTGAATCTTTAATAAATTATTGGTAATTGTGCATTGAACGTTTTTGATCAAATGCTCTCCCGCTTTTATCTCCACTTTATATTCGTTGCCTTGAAAAATATTTACTTCCATTTTATCGTTCACTTCCACATATTTGAACGGGTCTAGATTGCGAACTTCACTTATTTCGCTTCCGGTTGATTTAAAGCAATCCGTTGAATGCCCCTTTTTGCAAGAAGAAAAAAATGTTCCAAAAAACAAATAAGCAATAATATTTAAAACAACAAAGCGCATTTTAAAAACCGGTTTATCGGGTTATAAAGTTACTAAAATTTGAGCTGATTTTTTTGTTAAATTATTTCGGCCTCAATTAAGCCCATTCAATTCCTTTTTTCAGAAAATTGAGTGTTTTTTCTTCTTCCGAATTTTTTTCGGGCGTAAAATCGTATTCCCATCCGGCATTCGTAGGTAAACTCATTAAAATGGATTCAACTCGGCCGTTAGTTTCTAAACCAAATTTTGTGCCTTTATCATACACCAGATTAAATTCAACGTATCGGCCCCTGCGCAATAATTGCCATTGTTTGTTTTGTTCAGTAACCGGTTTATTTTTATTTCTGCTGATCAACTCCACATAGGTTGGCGCAAAGGTTTCGCCTATTTCCTTCCAAAAATTAAAATTTTGTTCAAAATTCATTTGCTCATCTTCGTTCAGTTTGTCAAAGAATATTCCACCAATTCCTCTTGTTTCTTTTCGGTGTGTGATATAAAAATAATCATCGGCCCATTTTTTAAATTTGGCATAATAGTTTTTATGATGACGGTCGCATACTTTTTTTAATTCTTTATGAAAAAAGTTAGCATCATTTTCATTTACATAATGCGGGGTCAGATCAATTCCGCCGCCAAGCCATTTAATTCCACCCGTCATTTCAAAATAACGAATATTCATGTGAATGATAGGAACCATGGGGCTTTTCGGGTGTATAACGATGGAAACTCCGGTTGCAAAAAATTGAGACCCCATCCCAACCTTCCCCAAAGGGGAAGGGGCCGATCCGGAATGCCCCTGTTCTTTAAACAAAAAATCAGGTGCATCTCCATGAACAGCACTGAATAATACTCCTCCTTTTTCAATAACGTTTCCATTCCTGATGATCCTTGTCCTTCCTCCTCCGCCTTCAGGGCGAACCCAATTGTCCTCTTCAAATTTTGCGCTGCCATCTGCTTGCTCAAGCGCTGAACAGGTCTTGTCCTGTAAATTTTTTAACCAATCAGAAATGCTATTTCGATCTAACGCCATCCCGTTTTTTGCAATTGGTAATCGTTGTACTTAAAAATATATACTCCCCTATTGTCGTAACCGGTAAGGTTATCGGGGCGGGTAAATTTAAAACGCATATAATTTGTTTCGGCTGGTAATTTTGAAAGATTAAAAATAAAATCCGGTCCGCTCTCTTTTAAGTTCTTCAAATAATATTGTGCTATATCATACCCGATAAAATAATTTTCGCTCGGGTATGTATTTTGCTGCGCCTTATACGTATCTATTAAAAAATTATAACTCGCGGTATTTGTAATATTGAACTG
The DNA here is from genome assembly GCA_025360565.1 of Bacteroidota bacterium. Classification (GTDB taxonomy): domain Bacteria; phylum Bacteroidota; class Bacteroidia; order B-17B0; family Aurantibacillaceae; genus Aurantibacillus. The sequence continues at coordinate 4,355 of JANYBY010000247.1, read as the reverse complement.
CGAAGGAAAAACATAATGCAATTGATTTAAATATTCCTGATCAATATTATCAATGTTTGCTATCTTTTGCCATCCGCAAAGCGTTATGTCCTTTTTATCGGCAAAAATGGCCAGCTGCGTTGTAAAATCGGCAATAAATATTTCGTTGGTACTTAGGGTTACAATAATGTTTTTTACATTGGGAACAAAAGCGATCTTAACGCCCGCCAATCCTTTTACAACTGTGACTGTGTCTTTTGCCCCTTTACCTAATTGTTTTTGTTTATCGTTATAGTATTTTTTAAATGCTTTTATATATGAGATCTCTTTTGCATCGTTTGCAAAAGGTGCCATTAAAATAATATTCGCGTTATTTGCCATTAACGAGTCAATGCAATAATCTGCCAAAGATTCGATCAACGTAAACTGCGATGGATTTGCCTTAGAAGTATACACATTTTCGTACAACATTTTATTTTGCTGTGTTATTGGCGACACGATCGGGATCCCGAATTGTTTTGCCTTTTGCGAAATGATTTTAAATCCATTGGCGTGAAGCGGGCCAAAAATAAAATCGTTCTCTTTAAATTTCGGGTCATTCACAATTTGTACCAACTTTAACGAATCTTTATCGTCCACATCAAACAGATCAATGTTCAACTCAAAATCTTTAGAAACAAGCGAATCAACTGCTTTTTTAAACCCTAAATAAAAATCAACCGCCAACGCGGGTACAGCCGGAAAATTAGAATTTGTTTTTGCCATATTCGCCAGATCAAGATTTAAAGCCTGATCTAATTTAAACGGCAGGATCAGGGAAAGATTATACGTTGTTTTTTTTGGTTTATGTATCACATCTGGATTTGCACTGTCGGCATTTGTTGAAACAACTCGCACTTCGGGCTGTTTTACGATCACACTCTTTTTTTCGCCAACAATAATTATTTGTCCCTCTTTTATTCCGCTTGAAATAATATTCGGATTTAAAATTTTTATTTCTGTTTCGCTGATATTAAATTTTTTCGAAATTGCGTAAAGTGTTTCCTTTTTTGAAACCTTGTAAATAAAATACCGACTCGTATCAATTTGATTATCGTTGCTCTGAGGTTTAATAGTATTGGTAACAGCGGCAACGGTATTCGCCGGTACGCTAACGGTTTTTGTTACCGCAGCTACTGTGTTATTTGGCGTGGCAACTGTTTTTGTAACTGCCGCTACGGTGTTGGTTGTAACGGATTCATTTTTAAAGGGAATTTTTATTTCCTGATTTATTTTTGTGCCGGTTTTTGTTTCGGGATTATTTAAATAGATATCATCAAGACTTACATTGTATAATTTTGAGATGGAATATAAACTCTGGCTTTTTTCTATTTTATGAATATAGTATTTTACGCCGCCAATGGTTTGCACATTATTTGATCTTGTTTGAGACAAAATAACAAATGATGCAAGGCACAAGATGCAAGACAATATATATTTATTTATGCGGGTTTTCAAATCGTAAATAGTCAAATTGTAAATTTATTACTCCCACTCAATGGTAGCAGGGGGTTTGGAGCTGATATCGTATACTACCCTATTTACGCCTCTTACTTTATTAATTATTTCGTTGCTCATTTTTGCCAAAAACTCGTAAGGCAAATGGCACCAGTCTGCCGTCATGCCATCGGTACTGCTTACAGCCCTAAGCGCCACAACATTCTCATAGGTACGTTCATCGCCCATTACACCAACACTTTGTATAGGCAAATAAATGGCACCGGCTTGCCACACCTGATTGTATAACCCGGCGGTTTTTAATCCTTCAATAAAAATATGATCCACATCCTGAAGTATGGCCACTTTTTCCGGAGTAATTTCTCCCAAGATCCGTATTGCTAAACCCGGACCGGGAAAAGGATGACGATTTAAAATATTCGGATCCAAACCTAACTCATGTCCTACCCTGCGCACTTCATCTTTAAATAAACTGCGAAGAGGTTCAACAATTTTAAGTTTCATGTACTCGGGTAAACCGCCAACGTTGTGATGCGATTTAATTGTTTGCGATGGGCCTCCTTGACTTACACTTTCGATCACATCAGGATAAATGGTGCCTTGCCCAAGCCATTTTGCATCTTTTTCTAATTTTGATTCAGTATCAAATACGTCAATAAATATTTTGCCAATGGCTTTGCGTTTTTTTTCAGGATCGTTCACCCCTTTTAATGCCGAATAAAACAGATCCTTAGCATTAACACCTTTTACGTTAAGCCCCATGTGTTTGTAGGATTCGAGAACGTTCTCGAATTCGTTCTTACGAAGCAAACCATTATCTACAAAAATGCAATACAAATTTTTTCCGATGGCTTTGTGCAGCAACATGGCCGCTACACTGCTGTCAACACCGCCGCTTAATCCTAAAATAACCTTATCGTCGCCCAATTGTTTTTTAAGATCTGCAATGGTCGTTTCTACGAATGCAGCCGGCGTCCAACTTCCGGAACATTTACAAATATCAAAAACAAAATTTCGGAGAATTTTAGCGCCCTGAGTTGTATGATACACTTCGGGATGAAATTGTATGCAAAAAGTTTCTTCCCCTTCAATGGCGTAAGCCGCAACTTTTACATCGTGTGTGCTTGCAATTATTTTGTAATTATCCGGAATTCTTAAAATGGTATCGCCGTGACTCATCCATACTTGAGAATCGTTGGAGACATCATGCAACAATTTATTTTTCGCGTCTATAATTTCCAAATGAGCCCTTCCGTATTCTCGCGAATTGGATTTGCCAACTTCGCCTCCAAAAAAATGTGCCAAGTATTGCGCGCCATAACAAACGCCAAGTAATGGAAGTTTTCCTTTAATATTTGTCAGATCCGGTTTTGGCGGATTTTCTTCCCGTACACTATGGGGGCTACCCGAAAGAATAACACCTTTTATATTTGGAGTAATTGCCGGAACTTTATTATAGGGGTGAATTTCGCAGTAAACGTTCAATTCGCGCAGGCGGCGGGCTATAAGTTGGGTATATTGTGAACCGAAATCTAAAATTAGAATTTGCTCTTGCATAATCAGGTAAAATTACGATTAATACCAAATATAACTAAGTTTTAGCCCAATCTTTAGCAAAAAATTCATAATATTTTTGTTGCAAATTTTCATCGTAGCCGCCCGCTACGTCTGCAATTTGCGCCTCAATCTTATGAATTTTTTATCAAAATATTTGACCTAAAATTTAATTACATTTGGTGTAAATTGTGGCTAAAATAATCGCCAAACCCCTGTTTTATCAGGTTTTTTTAAAATATTGTGAAAATGAAAAAAAGTGTATATTTGCATTCTCATTTTTGAGGACAAGCTTACGGGGCGTAGCGTAGTCCGGTATCGCGCCACGTTTGGGACGTGGAGGCCGTCAGTTCGAATCTGGCCGCCCCGACAAAAAGCAAAATCCTTCTCAGCTTCGCTGAGAGGGATTTTTTGTTTTTGTGACGAAGAAAAGCTCGCTTTTCTGAGGAATCAAAAACAAAAAATCCTATTTTTGCGAAGCAAAAAAGGATTTTGATTTTTGCTACGCCTCCCAACCCAGATCGGCGTCAGCCAATCTGGAAAAAACAAGATTTTCTAATATGAAAAAACAAAAAATCCCATTTTTGCGAAGCAAAAAAGGATTTTGATTTTTGCTACGCCCTCCACCAGATCAGCGTCAGCCAATCTGGAAAAAACAAGATTTTCTAATATGAAAAAACAAAAAATCCCATTTTTGCGAAGCAAAAAAAGGATTTTGCTTTTTGCAACGCCCTCAACCAGATCGACGTTAGTCAATCTGGCAGCCTTTTTGTTTTTAAAATCTGCGGTTTCAACGTTATCTCATTCAGTCTAAAATTCACTTATTGATCGGGATGGCAGATGATCGAAGGGTCTATATCCTATACCGAGGCTTAAAAGAAAAAATCGGGTTCATTAAATTGTAATTATTTTCCATGCTAAGAATACTGCGTGGTTTATATGTTAGTTCATCAATTATTTCCCTTATTCCTAAGAGTATAGTACCGTATTGTCCACGGTTTAATAATTTATATGGTAGAAAAGTTCTCGCGTTAATTACTTTTTCCTTTTCATTCTGGTCTCCCAAAATTAATCCTTTATCAATAATACAATACATTTTTCGTTTGCCATTTCTTAAGCATTTCCTTTTATGAAACGAGTGAAGAAAATTATCTTTAACATAAGAACGCATCACTTCGATTCCTTTTTCCATATTTAGTTGCAGTCTCTCATTATAACGGTCAAAAAAGTGTTTGCTCAAATGCAGCAAATAATCCGAGTCGTCAAACAAGCCATATGCTTCTAATCCCTTTTTTGTGAAGTGATACGAAAGCATAAAAATTTCC
>JANYBY010000232.1 GCA_025360565.1 Bacteroidota bacterium | reverse complement strand
AATCTGTTCGGGCCCACCCGCTCGAAATTTTTATTGTTACCCTTATGGCAGGTACAATTGGCGGCATCTTTGGTATGGTGATCGCTTTACCTACTTATACCATTTTAAGAATTATTGCAAAAGAGTTTTTAACCCACCTTAAGTTTTTTAAAAAAATAACCGATACTATTCCCGAATAATTATGCAAACCGTTTTAAAATTTTTAAAGCAGCTTTCCACTAACAATAATAAAGATTGGTTTGAAGCTAATAAAGCCTTGTATTTACAGGCTAAACAGGAGTTTGAAGAGCATGTTGACAAAATAATTATTGGTATTGCCAAATTCGATAAAAAAATTCAGCCTTCCTTAACAGCAAAACAATGTGTGTTCAGAATTTACAAAGACGTTCGTTTTAGCAAAGATAAATCACCCTACAAAACAAATATGGGCGCAAGCATCAATCCCGGCGGTAAAAAATCACTTATCGCGGGTTATTATTTGCATTGCGAACCGGGAAAAAGTTTTTTAGCAGGCGGAGTTTACATGCCAACGCCCGAATTGTTGCAAGCCATTAGACAGGAAATTGATTACCATCCCAAACCGATCTCAAAAATTTTAAGTTCGCCTTCGTTTAAAAAATACTTTAATGGCATTGATGGCGATGACAAATTAAAAACTTCACCAAAAGGTTACGAATCTAATCACCCTCAAATTGAACTTTTAAAGAACAGGCATTTTACCGTTTCGCATGAGTTAAACGATAAACAAATAAACGATATTAAGTTTATCAATAGCGGTTTTAAAGCAATGATGCCGTTTTTAGAGTATTTAAGGGTTCCGGCTGAGAAGTAAAGTTTGTTTGAGGTTATTCTCATATCTCACTACCCAATACCCGTGCATACTCCTCTGCTCCTATTTCTTCGGCCATTTCCTTAAAATTAAAAAGTAAGTCGTTAATAAAATTCTTTTCCGGAAATAATTTTGCTTCGGTTTGTTTAATAATTTTTTTTGCGCCAATTAGCTGAATTTCTTCAAACAAACCGGGGTTTATAATTTTAAAATAACTCTTATCGTTTTTATACTTACGGTAAACCGGAAAGTTCATATCTTCAAGCCTCATGTCAAAACCTTTTTTAAAATTAATAGCCGAACACGTTCATGCTCACTACAAAGATAACATAGAAAATCTTTGTATTGTACTGCCAAATAAACGCGGCTCACTTTTTTTAAAACAACACCTTGGCCAAACCTTCCAAAAAACTACTTGGCTGCCAACCATTATTAGCGCCGAAGAGGTAATTGCCGAATTAAGCGGATTAAAAGTGTTGGAGGAACTTGACTTGATGTGCCATCTCTACGAAAGCTACAAAGTGTGCTATGGCGATAAGGCCGAAACCTTTGACAGCTTTGCTAAATGGGGGCAATTGATCTTACAGGATTTTAACGAGATTGATCGGTATTTGGCAGATTCGAAGCAACTTTACGAAAATTTAAAAGACATTAAGGTGATTGAGAATTGGAGTCTTGGCGAAGAAAATTTAACTGAGTTTCAGGTCAATTATTTAAAATTTATGAATAGCCTTGGCGCTATTTACAAACATTTTTCCGCTTTTTTACTAAGTAATAAATGGGCTTATCAGGGATTAGCTTACAAACACGCGGTTTTAAATCTAACCACAAATTTGTATCCGAATAAATTTCACAAAATTTTATTTTGCGGGTTTAACGCGCTAAACGCGGCCGAGTTAAAAATATTTAATTATTTATACGCGCAAAAAAAAGCCGAATTGATCTGGGATGCGGATGAATATTACTTAAACGATAAAAACCACGAGGCCGGATTATTTTTAAGGAATAATTTTAATGTATTTAATCAAAAGGAACCTTTTTTTACTGATAAACATTTTTTGCAAAACAAAACCATCGAAATTATTTCGGTTCCAAAACAAATTGGCCAGGCACAGGTTGTAAAACAAACAATACAAAAATACATTGATGCCAAAATTCCGTTAGATAAAGTGGCTGTAGTGCTAGCTAACGAAAAGCTCTTGTGGCCCGTGTTGCAGCAGTTACCCGCCCAGGTTGAATTTGTGAATATAACAATGGAATATCCTTTGCGATATACTTCTACCTTCGCCCTGATCGATGCCCTTTTACAAATTCAGATCAATTATTCAAAACAAACTAAAAAGCACAAGCAATTATATTTTAAAGATCTTATTGCACTGCTGCGCCAACCTTTGTTTAACGCATATTTAAAGGCCAAAAACTGCAAAGCAAATATAGATCAGGTAATATATTCAATTATAAGCCGTAACATTTCTTTTATCTCTCAAAAACATTTAAACGATTTTTTTGGTGATGATAGTGAGATGGTTTTACCTTACCTGATCGAAAGCGAAAACGTAACAAAACTATCAGCGGATCTGCTAAACTGTTTACAAACTCTACAAACATTTTTTACCGAAAATAAAAAATCCGATCAAATCTATTTGGAACTGGAATATTTAGAGATCTTTATTAAAAATTTAAACCGTTTATCGGAAGTACTTTTAAAATACCCGCATTTTCACGATATCAGATCCTTTAAGCAATTGTTTACGCAAGTTGTAGGTAACAGCTCGGCGCCCTTTATTGGCGAGCCTTTGCGGGGATTACAAATTATGGGTGTGTTAGAATCGCGTACATTGGATTTTGAATATTTAATTTTGGTAAATGTAAACGAATCCGTTTTACCTTCGGGTAAAAGTGTAAATTCTTTCATTCCAAACGATCTTAAGCGTGCTTTTGGTTTACCACTCTATCTTGAAAAAGATGCCATATACTCTTATCACTTTTACCGCTTATTGCAACGGGCAAAAGAGGTTACCATTACATACGATAGCGAAACAGATACCTTTGGAAAAGGTGAAAAAAGCAGGTTTGTTACGCAGTTACAATTGGAACTGAAAAAGTACAATCCAACAATAAACATCAGCGAAACGGTAGCCTCTTCTCTCAATATTCCCGAAAAATTAAGGAATAAAATTGAGATTGAAAAAACATCACAATCGCTCGAACTTATTTTAAAAAAAGCTAAAAACAATGATAAGTACAATGGCCTGTCGCCCTCAGCCCTATTGGTTTACAAAGACTGCAGTTTAAAGTTCTATTTCAGATACGGTGCTGGCTTAAAAGAATTACAAACGGTAGAAGAAAGTGCCGAAGCTAATACCTTTGGCTCTATTTTACATTTAAATCTTGAAACCATATATAAGGATACCATCGGAAAACAAATTGAGGTCAACTTTTTGAAAGAACAGTTAAAGAAAACCGAATCGCTTATTAAACAAAGTTTCGAAGTTTTTTTTGAGACCAAAGAACTTTCGGGAAAAAATATTTTGCAATACGAAGTGATAAAACTGTACGTTGAAAAATTAATTCAAAACGATGTTGTAAAAATTGAACAGTTACAAACACAAGGTCTGGCTTTAAATTTAAAAGAGCTGGAAAAAGAATTTGGCGCATCCATACAAATTAATTTAAATAAAGCGCCAGTAACCGTATACATAAAAGGGAAAATTGACAGGATAGATTCATTTGGGCAGGTTTTTAGGATAATAGATTATAAAAATTCAATTAAAACAGCCGATAAATTTAGTTTTACAAATTTTGCAGATCTTTTTGAAAATGTAAATTATAACAAACAATTCCAATTATGGATGTATGCCTGGCTTCTTCATAAAAACAATTATTGCAAACCAGAACAAATGCAGCCCGGTATTGTTCCTTTTAAGGAATTTTTAGCGGAACCCAAGCTGATCACAGGTTCTGATAAGAAACCATTAACGCTCACTTCTCAACTATTTAATGAGTTTGAAATGCATTTGGAAAAGTTTATTGAGAGTATTTTTCAAATCGAAAACAATTTTAAACAAACACCGGATGACACTATTTGCGAATATTGTACGTACAATTTGATCTGTAATCGTACTTAAGAAACTCCTTTGGAACAATTTACAACCAATTTTGTGATAAAACAATAATAAAATTCTTTGCAAAGTATGCGGAATGCCTTATTTTTGGTACTACTTATAGTAAATAAATGAAGACTGAATTAATTGCTCAACTTGAAACCTTGCTTGAAAAAGACGCGGCTGAAGTTGCTAACGACGTGCGCGCTCTGCAAAAAGAGTATCAAAAACAATGGACACTTGAATTTGAAAAAGCCAAACAAACCTTTATTGACGGGGGCGGCAAAGCAAAGGAGTTTGAATATCCAAAACAGGATGAAGACCATAAATTTGAAAGTTTACTGGAACAATTCAGTAAATTAAAAAAGGAAAGCGAAGTAAAGATTGCGGGAGATCAGGCAAAAAATTTAACCATTCGGCAAGAAATTGTAGCTAAAATAAAAGACTTAAGTCATTTAAGCGATAATGTTGGTGCAGCTATAAAAAAACTGAGCGAATTACAAGGGCAATGGAAGGATACCGGGCCTGTTTCATCACATAAATACAAAGAGATTCAGGCCGATTACAGCAAAGCCATTGAGGATTTTTATTATAACTTAAAAATTTACCGCGATCTACAGGAGCACGATCTAAAAAAGAATTTCGAGCATAAATCTGAATTGATCGTAAAGTTAAAAGCTGTACCATCACTCGAAAATATTAAAGAAGCCGAACGTCTTGTAAAAATATACCGCAATGAGTGGGACGAAATTGGCCCTGTGCCCGGCGATAAATGGGAAAATTTAAAACAAGAATATAAAGCAGCCTTAGATGAAACTTACATAAAAATAAAAGCGTTTTATAACGCTGCTGAAGAAAAAAAGGAAACCAATCTACAGTCAAAATTAAATTTAATTGAAAAAGCAAAAGAAATAATTAATAATACCGATATCACCAATATTGGTAAGTGGAATAACGCCACCGAACAGTTGGTAAACCTGCAGGCCGAATGGAAAACGGTTGGCAGAACAACTGAAAAGGACAATGAAAAGATCTGGGCAGAATTTAGATCGTTGTGTGACGGTTTTTTTGAAAGAAAGAAAGAATTTTTTTCAGGGTTGAATGAAAAATTTGCGGAAGTACGAAAATTAAAAGCAGACATAATTGCTCAAGCAGAAGCCTTACAGAACAGTAGCGATTGGCAAAAGGCGTCAAACTCATTAATAAAACTGCAGGAAGATTGGAAAAAATACCCAGCAAACGGTGATAAAGAAGAGCCAAAATTATATCAAAAATTTCGTTTGGCCTGTAATACTTTTTTTGACGCGAAGAAAGCGCATTTTAAAAACGTAGATGCCTCATACGAAGGCAATTTACAGAAAAAAGAAGAAATTATTACACACATAACAGCTTTTGAGCCGGGTGAAGATCAGGTTGCTAATCGTGCCCGGTTAAAAGCGTTTACCGCTGAATGGAACGCAGCAGGACTTGTGCCTTTAAAAGAAAAGAAACGTGTAAATGAAATATTTTATATGAGATTGGATGCTCTTTACGAAAAAATGAATTTAGGGCAAGAAGAAAAAGGAAGCATTCAATTCACAACAAAACTAGAGCGTATGGCCTCATCCGAAAACGCTTTTGACCAATTGCGAAAAGAATCGGATTATTTAAAGAAACAATGCGACGAAATAAACGGGAACATAAAAACGTTTGAGAATAATTTGGGATTCTTTAAACATTCTAAAGGAAGCCCGTTAATGAAAGAGTTTGAAGCGAAAATTGAGCAGGAAAAAACGAAATTTAATGAGTTAAACGAAAGGCGTAAATTGGTTAATGAAGAATTAAATAAAATACGCGAATCCGGAAAATCAACCTCTAACGTTCAATCTAATGCATAGTTTGGGATGTTGCCTTATCAAATGTTTATCTAATGTATTTTTTCAGCGTAATTTATGTAATCGGTAATCTTTTAACCCTGCTTGGCATTTGTTTGTTATTTGCTGAGTGGAAAAAAGGAACCAGGAATTATAATTTGGGTTTTATATTCCTGATCATTGGAGCGGGAATTGATGTTGTTACAGGTTTAGGCTCGCTGGCTTATAATCTAATAAGCTCTTTTCATTGGTAAACTTTAATCAGAATTAGCACAACCGCAAAAAGTGCAATGTTCTCCTCAAAACATGCAACAGTTTAATTAAACACAAGTATTACTTTTGAGGAACATTATTGTTGGAGAGAGTTTTTCATAGCAATTCTCTTTTTATTTATTGTTAACTAACCACTCTCGTGATGACTTATTGGGAGTGGTTTTTTTTTTGGCATTGCCAATACACATTTCAAAATTCCAATAAATTATTAAAGCTCATTATTTTTGTAAAAGCTTTTTAACGGCGTCATCGTCAAAAGCATCGCGCGTAAACTCGCCTTGGCAAATTACTTTATCACTGCGAATTATTTGGTAAGTAAATTGTCCAACGTCTACCGACTCCATATTCAACACAGTAACTAACAACGTTTCAGCCTTAGGAAGCTCAATGGTTTTAACAACCTCGCCTTTTGCATTCAATATTTTAAACTTACAAACGCCCAGTACAAGATTTTTGCTACTCACACTTAGTTTCATATTTTCGCCACCATAATTCATTCTGGTAAGCTTGGCCAATACGTCTTCCGTTTGCGCAAACAAACAATTGCCCGCCATTAACAAAAAGAATATAAATTTGAGTTTCATGCGAATACTTTATAAAAAATAAAATTAAATCCGCAAATAGGCTTGTTTAACACCTTCATATCTTGTCTCCCCATTAGTCCTGCATCCTGGCTCTTTAATAATCTCTCCCATCTTTCCTCGCCCTTAAATGTTCACCGTGCAATTTCCAGGCCGCTAAAACCCGGTTGGTGATCACTTCTATATCGGTTTTAAACGAGTTACAGCAACACTCTACTTCTACCCTTTCATTTGCCTTATCAACCTTTATAAGCGGCAATTTACCGTGTACCGGGCAGGTTATGCCCTTAGTGCTTTCGGTTATTTTATCTTGAAGAGTTTTGGAACTTGATGTTTTTTTCATTGAAAAAAATTAATAAAAAAGGCAGACTAACAAAAGCCTGCCTTTATAAGGTTATTTACAGAACTCCGGAGAGTTCGAATTTATATATTATGCGATTTTGCAGCTGATGAATATGCAGGACATTTTTTGTGAGTTGTACACGATGCTAAAATTCCTGATACTAAAAGAGCAACAAACGATAAGGCGATTATTTTTTTCATTTTTTTAATTTTAAGCGTTAGTATGATTAATTATATTTTGATTACTTGTATAAGCCGGACATTTTTGATGCGTTTTGCACGACGAAAAAATACCCGCTGCAAGTATCGCTATAATGGATAAAGAAATTAATTTTTTCATTTTATTTATCTTATATTCTGTAAATATATTAAATTATTTGCACCCTTTAAAATAAAAACACCCCTTAAAAGCCTATTTAATAACAAACAAACGTTGAGAAATGTTAATACCCTTTCCCCTACTTATTGGCCGTTTGCTGGGCATTATACTTTTCGGTAGCTTTTTTATTTCCGCCGGTATCGTAAAATTGCCAAACACCATCCTTTAAATATTCTTTACCATCACCCGATAAAACCAGGGTGCCCTCTTCTTTTACCTGCCCGGTAGCATAATAATTTTTTACATTGTATTTTTTAATCTTCAGATCCAATAACTCGATCGAATTTTCAACCTGGCCATTACTGTACCAGGATTTTTTCAAGGTTAAGAATTTCATTTCCTTATCGTTCTCTTCAAAATACTTTGGCAATCCATTGTTATAATATTCGTATTTTTTTTGAGGAAGCCCATTATAATACGTTACTTGCTTTCGTTGCTTTCCGTCTTCGTAATACACATCTTCGTGGCAACGCAAAGGATCGGGATTAGCTACGCTGCGCTCGCACTGGCCGTTCTCGAAAAAATTCTTAAACACAACAAGTTTACCGTCCACATAATAACCGCGGTGCAATAATTTTCCATTTAAATAATAATCCTCATTCCACCCTTGTAAATTATAACCTGATTTATTGTATTTAATAGAGTCACCGCCAATAGATTCAATTAACTTATCATACATTTTAATACCTTCGGCAGTATCAACTATTTCTTTTTGATTGTAACGTTTAATATTTGGCACTTGATCGGCAAAGCGTTGAGCCGAAATAATTCCCGCAGAGGATATTAAACTAATAAATACTATTTTAAATTTTAGATTTAACATATGCCTATAACAAAGATAATGTATTTTACAACCTTTTTTAAATGGTTTTGCATTATTTATCAAACAAATAATGTGTTAAACAACCCTGATAGTTAGGTAGATAAGTTAAAGTTTTACTTTAATAAAGCTTGTAAAAAAGGTTTAATAATTGCCAATACTAAGCATTACTAGTGTGCAGGCTTCAACGCACTCAATTCCCTTTCCCATAGCCTCTTCCATAAAGACTGCATTTTCGGTTCCAGGATTAAAAATAATGCGTTTTGGGTTCAAACTGTATACATAAGGTTTCCAGTCTTCTTGGTTCTTTGGCCCAATGTAAAGGGTTACGGTATCTACATTTTCAATTTTTGGCCTGTCGGTATTGATCTCGAGTCCGTTAATATTGCCCGGTTTTATGCCTACGCCAACCACTTTTTGTTTGTGGTGTTGTAAACTAAGTACGGCTTTGTTGCCATAACTTTCGGGATTGGTTGACGCGCCTAAAACAACTGTTATTTTATCCATTATTCAGTATAATTAATATCCTTTGCAAACGTTTCTTCTAATTTATAACACGCAAAATACGCAAGTGAAAATACAATTATTCCAATAATAATGGATGAATTAACATAACCCACCGATGTTTTTAAAGAACCATGCGCCAAAGCCATTAAAGTAACCGAACCGCGCACAAAATTAGGTGCTGTTGTAGTAACGGTAGCGCGAATGTTAGTGCCGAATAATTCGGAAGCACTGCTCATAAACACCGCCCAATAACCTGTACCAAACCCCACGCAGAAAACAATTGTATAAAATATTGCAATAGAAGTTGAAGCAAATAAATAATAAACAACCGAGCCCAATAAGGTGAATGTAATAAAATAGAATAATACTTTTTTACGTGATCGTACTTTTTGGCTCCAAAGCCCACTTACTACATCGCCAATAGTAATGCCCATGTAGGCTACCATTATTGGGATCTTGCCTTCTTTTGGCCCATCGGCAAAACCAAGGGCACGACACATTTCGGGGGCAAACTGAACTAAAAAATACATAACGAACCAAACAGGAATAGCAATTAAAATAATATTTAAATACTTGAGTAATAATTTTGGATGTGAAAAAAGATAAAAGAAATTTCCTTTTTTTACGCTGGTGTTCTCTTTCACCTGACTGAACATTCCGCTTTCAAAAACGCCAATACGAAGGAATAATAATAACAAACCTAAACCTCCTCCAATAAAATAACTCATTCGCCAATTGTTGAGCCCAATAGTTGTTAAGCCCGCAATTACTGCGCCAAACAAGCCTACCGAGGCCACAATGGTTGTGCCAATGCCCCTGTCTTCTTTTTTCATGGTTTCGCTTACCAATGTAATTCCCGCGCCTAATTCGCCTGCCAAACCAAAACCCGAAACAAAACGAAGAATAGAATACCAAAAAGTGTCGTGCACCAAACCGTTAGCAATGTTGGCGAGAGAGTAAACAATAATACTGCCGAATAAAACGGTGAGTCTTCCTTTTTTATCTCCTAAAACGCCCCAAAAAATACCGCCAAGCAGCATGCCTATCATTTGATAACTTAACAAACTTGAACCGATAGAAGCCACCTGCGCATCGCGTAAAACCTTATCGGGAAAAAGCGGGGTTAAGATCTCCTGAAGGCTGGCAACCCGCTCCATGCCAAACAATACAAGGTCATATATATCCACAAAATAACCAAGAGCAGCGACAATTATAATTTTATTTATTGGCGATTTAGAGGAAAACAGGTTCATACAATTATTGGCGGATCACTTTTTTTGTGCCATTACCGCATGAAGTTGAGACTTTAATAAAGTAAATTCCCGAAGACAGTTCCGAAAGATCGGATTCAAAATAAGTTGCGTTTAAAGCCGGATTAATTGTTTTAATTACCGCGCCAAGCGAATTAATAACCTGCACATTTATAAAAGAATATTTTAGCGGTGGCAATTCGATTTTTATAGTTGAGGAAACCGGATTAGGCGCGATATTAAAATTAAATTCATTCGGATCAATTTTTAATTCGTGAACGCCTGCAATTATTGGCGGAATAAGGCACATATTGGGCACACCCCAGCCTTTAGAATTATTAGGCGTTAAACTTAATGTAGCAGTATGCCTTAAAGTATCTAATACTTTCATAGAATTATAAGGTTTGTGAGCTTGCCAAAAACATGCAATTGCGCCGGCCAAAATTGGTGTTGCAAAAGAAGTGCCACTGCTGTGCGCCACACTGCCGTTTGGAAAAGAAACACAGGAATTTAATCCGCGTGCAACAAGATCAGGTTTAATTCTTCCATCAGCAGTAGGACCAATAGAACTAAAACCAGCGATATTATATAATGTATCAATTGCGCCCACAGTACAAATACTATCTGCATCGGCCGGAATGCCGATCTTTGGCCAGGCACCACCGTTTCCATTTCCTGCCGCATTTAACACAAACATACCCTTGCGGGTGGCCATTGTAGCAGCAATACTCATTTTTGAAGTTTGTCCGTTTAAATCAGCATATGTGTGATTTTGCGAAGGAATATCAAAAGTGGTGTAACCAAGCGATGTGGTTAAAATATCAACACCAACGCTATCGGCAAACTCCGCTCCTCTGATCCAATTATATTCTTCAATAATTTTTTCCGTGCCGGCATCTTCTGTTCTCAATAACCAAAAATCGGCGCGTGGTGCTGAACCGCAAATTACATTGGGTATTAATCCCGCAATACACGATAACACTGCTTGTCCGTGCTGATCATCTTCATAAACA
>JANYBY010000220.1 GCA_025360565.1 Bacteroidota bacterium | reverse complement strand
TCCACAAATCCTTTGTTCTCATCAAACCATCCATAATCGCCGCCAAGTGCTCTGCTTCCCTGATCGTCACTCACCGTTTTTACCAAAGTATCAAAGGTCGCTTTTTTATCTTTTATCAATGCTAAAATACTATCGGCTTCAATTTTTGCGCGTGCTCTTGGTTTTTTTGGTTGTTGTGTTGCCGGATCAACTGTACCAATTAAAATGTGACGTACTTTTGCGCTATCGGCAATTTTATTAATGGTCTCGAGTTTATAAATTTTTAAATATGCTCCTTCGTTATAAGGTCCAAATACGGTTCCCGGCGCTGAGGTTAGAATAGAAGAGTCGCGCACGATCATTGTTTTTCTTGTAAAATTTTGAACAGTAATATTTCCATTCTCACTTTCCTGTGCCATAAATACACTGTCCTCACCAAACGATTTGCCTTTAAATTCGGCTGCGGCGCGGGCTGCATCTTTTTCAATGGCTTCAATATCGCTTGGGCTTGGGGTTACGTTAAACGCAACATACTCTACCTTGCGCGATGTTTCGCGGTTAATAAATTCGTAAGAGTGATCGCTGTAATATTTTTGAATATCGGCATCGGTTAATTTAACAGCACTGTCGCTTACCGAATCGTAAGTTTTCATTACATAACTGAAATTTAATTTAGTGTTTGCCAGTTTTAATCCTTCTTTTGCCTCGGCAGTTGTGGTGTACAAGCCTTTGCGAATAAGCATTGAATATTTTTCGAGATGCCTTGTGTTACGTACGATCTCTTCCATTTCTTTTACAAACGCTTCCTGATCGCCCGCGGCAGTTTGCACAAATTGTTTCCATTTACCCGGATCTAAATTGCCCATTGGCCCTGCTAATTGCTCGTAAATTTTTCCGGTTTTTTGATCAACCAAACGCTGCGAAATTGTTTGAATGGGATTTACAACTACTTTATCGTAAAGCTCATCTTCGCCCACACGCAAACCAATTTTATCAAATTCAGGTTTAATTACTTTATCATTTATATATTGATTCCAGATATAATCTAAAACTTGTCCGCGTGTTTTATCATCTACATCATTGCTTTGATTACGCTGACGAATCTGGTTTAACTGCATTTCCATCTTGGTTAAAAACTCGTTGCGATCTATACTTTTACCGTTTATTTTTCCGATAGAAGCCATTTCATTTCCGCCAAAAATAGATTGGCCGGAGCTTAATAGACTTTCCAAAATAAAAATTACAAGGGCTAAGCCAACAATACCTACCAAAAGGCCTGTTCTTCTTCTTATTTTTTCTAAAACGCTGGTTGATTCCTTTTTTGGTTCAGCCGATTCAAGCTTTTTTTCGTTACTGCTCATGTGTTAAAATTTTATCCCGATACCTGCATATACTCAAGAATATCGGGATGCAAATATAGTAGTTTATGTGAAATAGGGAAATGGAAATAGTGGGTTTTGGGCTTAAAAATGGCAAAAAAGCTCTTTTTTTCAACAAATGGCTTAGCAGCGCACTTTCTCAGTACTTTTAAATTATGACAGAAGATGTTATAATCAAGGAAGCCGCCTTTAACGCCAAGTTTAAGACCTATATTTTTTTGGTAGTGATATTTTACCTCGTGGTAAGTGTGATTGGACTGGCAATTTTGCCCATTTGGTTATGCGGATTAGGACAATGGCTGAGTAATAAATTTTTTCACACCTTAAAATGCACTTTGTCGCACAAAAATTTAAAATTTTCGAAAGGATTAATTTTGCGAATTGAAAAAACTGTGCCTTTAGAAAATATACAGGATCTATCATTTGTAGGTGGACCATTGTTGAGGTCGATGGGACTGACTTTTATTAAAATTGAAACGGCGGGCGGCGGCGGAGCACACCACTCAAACATGATGAGCATGCCCGGAATTATTGATGCGGAAGAATTTAAGAACCTGATCTTATTACAGCGCGAAATTATTATTAAAGAAAAAACACAGGGCATTGCGGTTAACACAACCGCTTCGCAAAACAACAACGATAAATTATTGACCGATATTAAAAACGAATTAACACAGATAAAGGAAATCTTACGGGCGAAGACTTGAGGGATGCAAGAGGCAAGACTGAAGAGAGACAAGACGGAGAGAAGCAAGAGACAAGACTTGAGAGAGGCAGGACGGGGAGACAAGAGACAAGACTTAAGAGAAGCAAGAGACAGGACTGAAAAGAAACAAGAAAAGGACAAATGCAAAAGCACAATTTTAAAAAATTAATAATTTGGCAGGAGGCGATGGATATGTGTGATTCTATTTATAATTATACAGAAACGTTGCCTAATAAAGAAAAATATAACTTAATAAGTCAGTTGGAAAAATGCGGTGTGTCCATTCCTTCAAATATTGCCGAGGGATCGGGTAAAAGAACAAATCCGCATTTTGCGGAATTTCTAACCGCCTCGCTTACCTCAAGTTATGAAGCAGAGACGCAATTGTTAATTTGTAAAAGAAGGAAATATGGAAAAGAATCCGATCTTAATATGCTTCTTGAATCTATAAGTTTGTTACAAGGAAAAATTTTTAACTTCAGAGAAAAAATATTAAAAAATAATAGGAGAAGCAAGAAACAAGATGGAAGGGAAGCAGGAGACAGGACTGAAAAGAAACAAGACTGAGATAAATAAAACAACTAACATACACACAGGTCATGCATCAAAAATGTCTTGACTCTTGCATCAAAAAAATAACCCAAAGAGAATGTTCCTAATATTTGATACCGAAACCACAGGCTTACCACGCAATTACAACGCGCCTTTAAGCGATTTTGACAACTGGCCGCGCATGGTGCAAATTGCATGGCAACTGCACGATGCCACCGGAAAATTGTTGCATAGCGATGCCATTATTATTAAACCCGAAGGATATACCATTCCGTTTAACGCCGTGCAAATTCACGGTATTAGCACCGAGCGAGCGGAGGCAGAAGGAAAAAATTTAAAAGAAGTTTTAAAACAGTTTGGAGAAATTATTGCCAAAACAAATTATTTATGCGGGCACAATATTGAATTTGATATTAATATTATAGGCGCCGAATTTTTACGCTGCGGTTTGCCTAATTATTTTTCGGGTAAAGG
>JANYBY010000175.1 GCA_025360565.1 Bacteroidota bacterium | reverse complement strand
AACCAACATGGCAAAATTTTGCGCGCTTGTTTTAATGCGGTAAAAACCAATTTTAGGTGTATAATTTTTAAACTCAAAATTACCTTGCTCATCTATGCTGGTGCTGTCGACCAATATTGGCGCGGGGTTCATCAATTTTTCCAAATAAATTGTTTCTCCTTTGCTATCCGCTAAAGTTCCCTTTAACTCAAATGATCCTGTTTTTTTTGAATCACCGCAAGAATTTAATACTAAAAGTGCCGCTGTTCCTAAAATTAATTTACGCATATATTGTTTTTATGGCGAAGCGTCCAGATCGCGATCTGGACTGCTTCATTGTTATTTTTCTAAAGTTTCTTTTACTAATTGATTTAAAATTTTTGGGTCTGCTTTGCCTTTGCTGAGTTTCATTACTTCGCCAACAAACATACCGAGCAAACCGGTTTTTCCGTTCTTATATTCCGTTATCTTTTCGGGAAATTTTGATAAGGCTTGTGTTACCAATTCCTGTAACTCATTGCTGTTGCTGTTTTGAATAAGGTCGAGTTCTTGTGCCAGTTGTTGCGCGGTTTTTGTTGGATGATTAACCAACTCGGGAAATAAACGCTGTGCCGCGGCTGAATTACTTACTGCTCCGGAATCGATCAGAGCAATGATCTCCGCAATTTTATCGGGTGCTAAAGTGAATTCAGAAATAGTTAGTGCCCGCTCGTTTAAAAAAGATTTTATTGGCCCCATTACCCAATTGGCGGCACTTTTGTGGTTGGTTGTGTGTTTTACCAATTGGTTATAATAAGCGGCCACTTCTTTTAATTCAATTAATTGGGTGGCGTCGTAATCACTCAATTTATATTGCCCAGTATAAAGCTTAAATAACTCATCGGGCAAAACCGGCATGTTTGTTTTAATGGAATTAATATATTCCTGAGTAACAAAAACAGGTTGCAGATCGGGTTCCGGAAAATAACGGTAATCGTTTGCATTCTCTTTACTCCTTAACGAAAAAGTAGAACCATCCTCTGCATCAAAACTCCGTGTTTCGCCGGCAATAGGCTCTCCGGCTTCTACCAAGTCTATTTGTCGTTTTATTTCAAAATCAATTGCACGCTGAACATTGCGAAAAGAGTTCATGTTCTTTACTTCCACTTTTTTCCCGAATTCTTTAGCGCCTTTTAACATCACCGAAATATTCGCGTCGCAACGCAACGAACTTTCTTCCATATTACCATCGCAAATGTCAAGGTAACGCACCAGTTTTCTTACTTCGGTTAAATAAGCGTAAGCTTCTTCACCACTGCGGATATCGGGCTCGGTAACAATTTCTAATAGGGGAGTGCCTGCGCGGTTTAGATCTATCAATGTTTCAAAGGGATCAATATCGTGTAAACTTTTTCCGGCATCTTCTTCCATGTGAATGCGCGTGAGATTTACTTTTTTCTCTGTCCCATCTTTTAATTTCGCGGTAATGTATCCGCCATTACAAATAGGTGTTTTATCCTGAGTGATCTGATATCCCTTTGGGAGATCGGCATAAAAATAATTTTTACGGGCAAACTGATTTTCTTCGCGAATGTTTGAGTGCACCGCAATGCCCAGTTTTACGGCGAATTCAATGGCTCGCTTATTTACAACAGGTAAAGTTCCGGGATGACCAAGTGTAACAACGCTTACGTGCGTATTTGGCAAACCGCCATACTCGGCAATATCGCTGCTGTACATTTTGGTTTTTGTAAGCAGTTGAATGTGGCACTCTAAACCAATAACTGTTTCGTATTTATCGTAAACGCTCATTAAAACAGGAAGTTTTTAGAATAAGGGTTATAGCCACGACCTTCAGGTCGTGGTTGTTGAACGAAAACAAAACGAATCGGCTTCAGCCGAAAAAATCCAGAAACAAAATTTAAGATCGTATCAAACATACCCTGTTTTGGCTAAAGCCCGTTTGTTATTTTTATTTTCCCTCCACGACCTGAAGGTCGTGGCTAATTTATTCGCCGCCACCATGGCAATTTTTATATTTTTTACCGCTGCCGCAAGGGCAAGGATCGTTTCTTCCTACTTTTGCTTCCACTCTTATGGGTTGTACTTTTGGTTTTTGCTGCGCGTTCTGTTCTTCCACCACATTTTCATTTCTACTCTCCACTAACTTTTCTTTCTTTTGTGTTGGCTGTTCTTGCGAAAAACGTGCCTGTTGTTTTTGACTTTCTTCATTCGGCAATCCGCCTTTCATTAAAAAGGAAATAACTTCTTTATTTGTTTTAATGATCATGTCCTTAAATAAATTAAACGACTCTAATTTATAAATCACCAAAGGATCTTTTTGTTCTAAGGAAGCGTTTTGCACGGCTTGCTTCAGGTCATCGAGTTCGCGTAAATGTTCTTTCCATGCATCATCAATCATGGCAAGTACAACTGCTTTTTCAAAACCTAAAACTATTTCGCGTCCTTTTGTTTCGTACGCTTTTTTAAGATTAACCATTACCTGTACACCGCGAATACCATCGCTTACAGGGGTTACCATGTTTTCGAAGGTGTTGCTTGGGTTTGTGTAAATATCTCTCACAACAGGAAAAGCCTGCTCACACATTAAGGCCGTTTTTTCTTGATAATGTTTTTGCGCCGAGTTAAATAAATTGTTGGTAATATCGTCTTCCTTACCGCCGCTGAATTGTTTTTCGTCCACCGGACTTTCGATACCAAATATTTTTATACACTCTAAATTAAATGCGTCGTAATCTTTTGAATCGGAATATTCCTCTACCATACTTGTTCCGGCTTCGTACATCATGTTGGCAATATCAATGCTGAGCTTATCGCCGTATAAAGCATTCCTTCTGCGTTTGTAGATCACATCGCGCTGCGCGTTCATTACATCATCGTATTCGATCAAACGTTTACGTGTGCCAAAATGATTTTCTTCCACTTTCTTTTGCGCGCGTTCAATAGATTTGGTGATCATGCTGTGCTGAATAACTTCGCCCTCTTTTAATCCCATTCTATCCATTAACGATGCAATTCTTTCGCTGCCGAACAAACGCATTAAATTATCTTCGAGCGAAACAAAAAATTGCGATGAGCCCGGGTCGCCCTGGCGTCCTGCACGACCGCGCAACTGCCTGTCCACACGCCTGCTCTCGTGGCGTTCGGTACCAATAATTGCTAAACCTCCGGCTTCTTTAACACCGGGGCCTAATTTAATATCTGTACCGCGACCCGCCATGTTGGTAGCAATGGTAACGGTTCCGGCCATACCGGCCTCGGCAACTATCTCTGCTTCTTTGGCGTGTAATTTGGCGTTGAGTACATTGTGTTTAATACTTCTGATCTTGAGCATGCGGCTTAGTAATTCAGAGATCTCAACCGTGGTAGTACCAATTAATACAGGCCTTCCGGCGGCAACCAGTTTTGCAACCTCTTCAATAACGGCGTTGTATTTTTCGCGTTTTGTTTTGTAAACAAAATCCTGCTCGTCTTTACGCGTCATTGGACGGTTGGTTGGAATTTCTATCACATCCAATTTATAAATAGACCAAAACTCCTGGGCCTCTGTAGTGGCAGTACCTGTCATACCCGCCAGTTTATTGTACATGCGGAAATAATTCTGCAATGTAATTGTGGCATAAGTTTGTGTAGCGGCTTCTATCTTTACATTTTCTTTTGCTTCAATTGCCTGGTGCAAGCCATCGCTGTAACGGCGCCCTTCCATAATACGGCCTGTTTGCTCATCAACAATTTTTACTTGTCCGCCATCAATAACATATTCCACATCCTTTTCAAAAACGGTATAGGCTTTTAATAATTGATTTACGGTGTGAATGCGTTCGCTTTTTATGCTGAACTCGCGCATCACTATTTCTTTTGACTTAATTTTTTCTTTGGCGTCGATTTGACTTTTTTCAATATCGGCAATTTCATCACCTACATTAGGGATCACGAAAAATTTAGGGTCATCTGAATTTCCGGTTAAAAAGTCAATTCCTTTTTCGGTTAACTCAACGTGATTATTTTTTTCGTCAATTGTAAAATAAAGCTCTACATCTATTTTATGCATTTCTTTATTCTGATCCTGCATATAATGATTTTCGGTCTTTTGCAATAAAGCCCTTACGCCATTCTCACTTAAAAATTTAATGAGGGCTGTATTTTTTGGCAAGCCTCTGTATGCTCTCAATAGAGGAATACCCGCTTCTTTTTCTTTTG
>JANYBY010000166.1 GCA_025360565.1 Bacteroidota bacterium | reverse complement strand
TTTTTGTGATGAGTTTTTTTGCGGTTAATTTAATTTATGGCCGCTATTTTAAAAACTCATACATTTCTAAAATAGAATTTACGTGCGGCGCGGAAGAATTGGTTAACGGCAATTTATTTAAAACTTCTAATCCCGACATTAATCTCACCGGAATAGATTCGCGCACCGACAGCGTTGTGAGAACAGGAAAATACGCCGTGCTGTTATCCGATAGATCTCCGTATTGCTTTACCTACAAATTTAAAAATCTTTGTCAGGGGGATCTGATCGAAATGAGCGCTTGGCAAAAAGGCGAAGGTGCGCTAATGGTAATTACAGGCAAAGGAAAAAAATGCGGAGAATTTTATTATCCGAATTTAGATATTAAATATAAAGGGGCCGATGGATGGAATAGAATGGAATTTGCCATGACCATGAATTTACATTGCACCGGAGAAGACTCAACCGAGGCCGGATTTTTTATGTGGAATGCCAATAAGGGCACTAAAGTTTATATTGATGATCTTAAATTCTCCATAAAAAAATTCGGAACTAATTATATTGACACAAGGCCGCAGATGATGCCGGATTGATAATATAATAGTATTACTGCAAAACAGAAAGATTATTTTCCTCTACTTACTTAACATTACAAACGCGCTCCAAAAATACGGGTCCTTGTATTTTACTTTTAATTGTTTAATGGCATCGGAAAAGGCTTGCTGTTTGTGCCCGCTCTTAGCGTAGTTGTTATAAAACAAGGTCATTAGTTCCATCGTGGCCTCATCGCTCACGCTCCACAAACTCATAATAATACTTTTTGCGCCGGCAATTAAGAACGCACGCTGCAAACCGTAAACGCCTTCGCCTTGCTTTACACTGCCCAAGCCGGTTTCGCAGGCACTTAATACTACAAGATCGGTGTGATCCAAATTTAAACTCATGGCTTCAAAAGCGGTTAACACTCCATTCTCGGTATTAGCCGCCGGCTTATATGTTGCATCAAATACATTATCGCAACCCGCTAATAAAACTCCGCTTCGCAATAAAGGATTTTCTTTTGCTGCGGCCAGATCAACGCCTAATACTTTTGTGGTTTCCATCTGACTTAGATCCGCCAAAAAATATCCGTGCGTTGCAATGTGCAAAATACTTGGCGAATTTATTTCCTTCACTTTTGCCTCCGTAGCGTCTTTTCCAAACAACGTGGTGGTTTTTACTTTATAGGTTGCCAACAATTTACTTATGTTCTTCACTTCGGTTTCGGTGCCCGGCAATTGTTCAATAGCGCCACTTTTGCCATACAAGGGATTGCCAATTAAAAAGGCCGAAGTTGGTTTAGCGGTTGAGCTTTCGCTTTGTTTTACATCTAAAATATCTTTTGTGTTGCCCACAAACTGCAAAGTATATTTATCTACTAAATATTTTCCCGTTGAATCTTTTAACGCGTTAATACTTAATTGGTGATAAGCCCCATCCAGCGATAAATATAATTTCGAGATCTTACTCAACTCTATGTCTAACGGTTTCCACGTTGCCGCGTAAGCTTCGTTTTCGGGTTTCTGGTTTATGGTTTTATCTCTGAATTCTAAAATGGCTTTCGAAATGTCATCTGTGTTTCCCAATTCCACCAATTTTATTTCTTTCGCTTTTATTAAAAGCGCTATGTAATTGCCTTTGCCTGTAAAGCCGTTCTTATACTCATTCAGCTGCATTACCTCAACGGCGGCATCCTCGGGTTTTAATTGTTTTTGAATGGTTTCATAACTCATTAAACTATCCGACTTGGCATCTTTAAACAGCGCGCTTTTTTGCGAAAGTTCTCGTTCAAGATCGTTGGTGCGGTTCTTTAAACTATCTACATTTATTTTTTGCTCGGCAATTTCTTCTTTGCTTAATTGGTATGCCTGATTTAAACTTTCTTTGGTTTCCAGCCATTGCGAATACGTTTTCTTTAGCGACTCATCGGTACTCGACGAAATAATGTTTCGGATCTTTGAAGAGTTGCTTAATAAAAATCCTTTCGTATTTATTACCGTGTTATAAAGCTGCGTTGTTAGTTCCGCGTCGTTCTTATAATTAGCGGTCGCGAAAGAATAAAAGCGCTGCAAACGAATATTTGTTTTTTCCCAATACAGTGTTTTTTCATTGTCGTTAAGCGAATTAAAAAATGTATTTATGTAATTAAGCGTATTATCAATTACGGTTTTGTAACTCACTTTTGCTTCGTTGTACCTTGCCCCCTGCCATTGAGTTAACGCTAGATCTTCTAAGGCCTGAATATAATTTGGATGCCCTTCTCCGTAAATCTCTTTTTTTAATTGAACAACATCGGTAATAAATTCTAATGCTTTTTCATTATTATTTGTAAAGCGGTAAAAATTGGCCAGCTCTTGTTTAACGGAAATAGTTGCCGGATTTTTTTCTCCCAGTTTTCGTTTATCAATGCTGTATGCGTCTTTTAATAATTTTTCCACCTCATCGTTCTTGCCCATCTCCATATACAATTGCGCCAATCCCTTTTTTAAATGCGCCAAATCGGGATGTGATCCGAGTTTTCTTTCCTTCATCCAAATGGCAGTTTTATAAAGCGATTCGGCCTTATCGTAATTTTTTTCGAATTTGTAAACATTGGCAAGGTTTATCTGCAGTTTAATAAAATTACTTTCGCTTTCCTCCATCGCTTTTTTTGCTTCGGCCAAACTTAAAAGCATATGACTCTCGGCGAATGGTAAATTATTCATTTCAAGGTACAGCATGGCCAGGTTATTATACACTAGCGCCATGGCCAACGAATCGTGAATAGTTTTAGCCATTTCAAGCGCTTGCTTAAATCCAATTTCAGCATCAGTATAATTACCGGTTTCTTTTTTCAGCTCTGCCAAATTATTTATCGAAACAATATGCATTCCTTTATTTTCTCCTGTTTTTCTTATCTCTAATGCTTTTTCGTTAAAGGGCAGTGCTTTGGTGTACATGCCACGCGATTGGTAAAGCAATCCCAGATCGCAAAGCGTTTGGCTGTAATTATGGTCAGCTGTTTTACTGTTGTTTTCGTATAAGGCTTGCGCCCTAATAAAACTTTGTTCGGCAAAATAATATTTATTGCCGGCAAAGAACATTTCGCCATTCTTTAAAAAACCGTACGCTTCCTGCTCTGTAGTTTTAGAGAGGTCGCCCGAAAAACGGCTGCTCATGGATGTCACAAGGGCATTTCCCTTTTCATCGGTTTCAAATAAACCACTATTATCTAAAAAAGAAATAGAATAATTAAAATTACTTTCATCGTAAGCCTGGCGGTTTTTTTCCCACTTATCCGAAGTGCCGCGTTTAATTTTATTCTTGGCTCCTTCCATTTTCTTGTCCCACCAACTTTCGAGTTTTGTTTGAGAAACAGCGGTAAGCTTAAGGATGATAAGCCCCGAAATTATAAAATGACGTTTTAACATACTTGTGAATTAAGCTACTAAATTATTTAAATATTGGTGTAAGTACAATTAATACCAAATATATATTTTGAGTTATGGACAAACATTGACATTTTATGAGTAATTATGTTTTTATAGTAAATATTTATATATATTTAATGCTTTAACAACTACTAAATGAAGAAAAGTTTACTCGGTTTATTTTTTATATGTTCGGCGTTTTTAAACGCGCAGGATACTGTAAAAGTTGCCACGAATATGACGCCCGACCAGCTGGCCGAATTGGATTATAATAATGGCTTAGCAGCGCTTAAAAAAAACGATCCAACTACAGCGGTTGATATGTTTACCAAAGCGCTTACCGCAAAACCAAATTTTGATAAAGCGCTTGCAAACCGCGCCATTGCTTATACCCATTTAAAAAAACACGCCGAAGCCATTAAGGATATTAACGATGCCATAAAAATAAATCCGCAAAATCCGGATACGTATTTTAATAAAGGATTGATCTTTTTTGAAACCAATCAGAAAGACAGCGAACAGGTTGCGTTAGATTATTGTTTAAAATTAAAGCCAACACACGCCGAAGCCGCTTACTACAAGGGTTTGGCACATTACGAATCGAACGAGCCCGATAAAGCTATTACGTTTTATTCGCAGGCAATTACTTCAAACCCACAATACGTTTACGCGTATAACGACCGGGCAAGTGTTAAGCGCTCCAAAGGTGATTATGCAGGCGCTATTGCCGATTACGAAAAAGCGTTAAGCATTGATGGTTCTCTTGTATTTATTCATAATAATTTGGGTTCGGCTTATCGTTTAAATAAAAATTATACTAAAGCGGTTGAAGCTTATTCGGCTGCGTATCAAAAAAATCCCGCCTACTTAACTGCCTTAATTAACAGGGGCGCGGCAAATTTTGAGAGCAATAATTTAAAGGCCGCGCAAACTGATTTTGAAGATGCTTTGAAAAAAGACCCGGATAATTCTTTTTGTTACAATAATCTTTCTTCCATCGCTTTAAAAAATAAAGATTATAAAAAAGCCGAATCAATGGCTAAGCTGGCAATAGATCATGATGAAAAGAATGGCGCTGCTTATTATAACCGTGGCATTGCCCGCCAAATGCTGCGCGACACAGACGGTTCTTGTGCCGATTGGAAAAAAGCGCTAACGTTGGGTGTAGAAAGCGCTAAAGCATTTATAAACTCTTCTTGCGAATAATATATATGAAATAGCCGTGCCCCAAGCTACAAAAGTGGAATAAAGATGCGTGGCGTATTCCATATGACAACTAAAAAACAAATTATCTACATATGAAAAAATTAATATACTTACTAACCTTTCTCGCTTTAGCATTTTTACTTCCGGCTCAAACGGTTGAATTTGAAAAAGATAATTTTCCGGGGAGAAAAGATGAATTAAAAGCCGCGCGCAAACAATTGGATATTGGCATTGAATTTTTTATGCAAGGCCGCCGCGAGTTTGACGATTTTAGAAGAGGTTTTGTTTCAGAATTTAAATATCTTCCCGTTAGCCAATACGATTATCGCAAAGCCGGATACAAAAATTTTAGAGACGCGTTATCACCTTTAATGGAAGCCCAAAAATTTAATCCTAAGAACGCGCGTTTAAATTACATGCTCGGTTTTATTTGGTTCATTAGTGATCCTTCAAACCCCGAAACATTAAAGTTTTTTGAAACCGTAATTAAATTAGACGGTGAAGTGGAACCGGATGATTATTATTGGCTGGCATGGGCCTATCACTTAAATGATAAATGGGACTTGGCCATTCAGTATTACAAAGTTTACCTTGCACACATACAGGCGAAAGGAAAAAATCCATATGAGATCGACGACGTAAATAAAAAAATTGCAGAGTGTAATGTTGGTAAAGAATTAAGCGCAAAACCTGAACGTGTGTTTGTAGATAATCTTGGTTCTGAGGTAAACACTTCCTGGCCCGATTACGGCCCATCTATTACCGCCGATGAGGAAACTGTTATTTTTACGGCGCGCCGTGATAATTCAACCGGAGGTAAACGCGATGATGGCGATAATGGGTATTATGAAGATGTGTATGTATCGTACAAAAAAAACGGCAAGTGGCAAACCTCAACGCAATTAAGTAAAAATGTAAATTCAGACGGACACGATGCCGCCGCAGGTTTGTCGCCCGATGGAAGTAAATTATACGTGTATCGCCATTCGGGGAAAGACGGCGGAGATCTTTATGAGAGCACCTTGTTTGGTGCAGATTGGGAAGCGCCTGTACATATGAATAAAAACATTAATACAAGGTATCACGAATCTAGTGTAAGTACATCGTTTGACGGAAAACGTCTCTATTTTGTGAGCGATAAAGAATCGGGCCTTGGCGATAGGGATATTTATTACAGCGATATGGATGTGAAGGGAGAATGGGGGCCTGCAAAAAATATTGGCTCAATGATCAATACTAAATATGGCGAAGAGGCCGTGTTTATGCACCCTGATGGTGTTACCATGTATTTTAGCAGCAAAGGCCACAACACTATGGGTGGTTACGATATTTTTAAAACAACTCTTGCACCAAATGGTTTATGGTCTAAGCCGGTTAACTTAGGTTACCCAATTAACGGGCCCGATGACGATGTGTTTTTTGTGGTGAGTGGCAGCGGAAGCCGCGCTTATTTTGCTTCTGCTAAAACCGGAGGTTTTGGTGATAAAGATCTTTATAGAATTACATTTTTAGGTCCTGAAAAAACACCTCTCTTAAATTCTTCAGATCAGTTAATAGCCATGCGTGCCAATCCGGTTAGTAATTTAAAAGTTGAGAACGAAGTGGAAGTTAAAATGGCAAAGGTTACCATTTTAAAAGGTGTTGTTACCGATGCCAAAACCAATCAGCCATTAGAGTCTGCAATTGAATTGGTTGATAATGATAAGAACGTTGTGATCGCTACATTTAAATCAAACAGCGCCACCGGAAAATATCTTGTTACGCTGCCAAGCGGTAAAAACTACGGTCTTGCCGTTAAAAGAGATGGATACTTATTTCATTCCGAAAATTTTAATTTGCCTGAGGGCGCCGATTACCAAGAGTTTACAAAGGATGTAGCTTTAAAGAAGATCGAGATCGGAAGTATTATTGTGTTAAAGAATATTTTCTTTGATTTTGATAAAGCTACCATTCGCCCCGAATCGGCAAATGAATTGGAGCGGTTGATAAAATTATTAAACGATAACCCAACCATAAAAATTGAGTTGGGAAGTCATACCGACAGTAAGGGCTCCGATGAATACAATATGAAATTGAGCGACAGCCGTTCTAATTCTGTGGTAAGTTATTTAATTGGCAAAGGCATTTCAGCATCTCGATTAGTAGCAAAAGGCTATGGCGAAACCAAACCTATTGATACCAATGATACGGATGAAGGCCGCCAAAATAACCGCCGTACAGAATTTAAGATCTTAGAAAAATAAAGTTCTATTTTTGGTTCGGTGTTATTTAGTGCTGAAAAATTCGCTAAATTTGTTGTATGTCAAGTCAACAAGTATTACACATACTAAAAAAGGAAAAAAAATCCCTTGCCTCTCAATTTGGTATCGAGGAGCTGGCGCTTTTTG
>JANYBY010000159.1 GCA_025360565.1 Bacteroidota bacterium | reverse complement strand
CAAATGGTGTATTTTCGTTTGTGGGATGGCCGGCCGGAGCAACTAGTTCTAACAATGTAACTTTTACCGGAGCTATTGACCTTAGTAAATATTATGAGATCGTTTTAACTCCTCAACCAAATTATGTTGTTAGCCTTAACAGCATGTCCTTTGGTGCCACTCGCTCAAGTACCGGTGTGCGCCATTGGGCTGTAAGAACTAATAAAGATAATTACACAACAAATATTGCCGCTACTTATACCGCTTTAAGCTCAGCGGCTTCAAGTACGCCTCAGCCAATATCTATTCAAGGAGGAAACACTTTTTTTTGGAATGATGATGTTGTTGTTAATCCTGCTGCCTTTGCCACTTACAATATTTGTCAGGCAAATTTTAGCGGACCAACCTACACGAACCAATTTACCCCGTATAATATACGCATGTATGCCTGGGATGCAGAAGGAACAGGTGGTACTTTTCGTATTGATACAGTTTTAATAAATGGTATTGCAACCATGTCGGTAGGCTTAGGTTTACCAAAACTAACGCACGATCTTAATGCAAAATTTAAATTATATCCTAATCCAAGCAATGATGGAATGGTAACCATTGAAGCCGCAAAAAATAATTTTTCAAAAGTAGAGGTGATTAACTTTTTAGGCGCTGTTGTTGCGGTTCAAAACGGTATTTTAGCAGATAAAATAAAATTAGATCTCTCCTCGTTCCCCGAAGGAACATACTTTGTAAGGATCATTACTGATAATCATGTAAGTAATGAGAAATTAATTATTTCGAAGTAGTTTACAAAGTTGAATCCATTAAAGCCCGTTTTAAATGAACGGGTTTTTTATTTCTTCCGAAAGTGCGCTTTTAAATTAAAAAATATTAAATTTGAATAAACATAAATTACCATGATTAAAAAATTATTTTTCGCTGTACTAACTATTGTTACCCTTCATACCGGCGCACAAAATTTCAGCGCTATGTATCCTTTTACAGGCGTGCAATCAGGCACCGCTAATACGGGTACGGTTGACCCAACTCCTACCCCTTCAGTGAATGGCCTTTCCTTCGGATCTTTTTCCGCTATCGGTACACCATCCATACCTAACTCTTCGGGCGCTTTTGTGTTCGATACATGGGGAACAGGCGCCACAAACGGCAACGATGTTTCTTTTACAGGTGCGCTTGATGTTGGTAAATATTACGAGGTAAATGTTACACCGGTAAATAACACAACCATGACCATCAATTCTATCACCTTCAATATGGCACGTTCTTCAACCGGGCCCCGCCACTGGGGTGTGAGAGGAAGTGCGGATACGTATTCTGTAAATCTTCCAGCAAGTATTAATCCCGCAAACGCAAATCTGTCGGTACAATTTGGCGACCGGTTTTTTTGGTCGTTAGACTCTTATACGATTGCAAGCGGAAAACAGGAAAGAGGTAGTTATATCACTCCGGGAGCTTTGTATGCCAATCTTACGTCTTCTGTTTCTTTTCGTTTTTACGCCTGGGATGCAGAATCTTTAGCAGGTTCATATAGAGTTGATACCGTTACTTTTAATGGTGTATTAACTTTATATGTTGGATTGAACAAGGTTACACAGGATCTGAATTCTCAATTTAAAATTTACCCTAACCCCAGCAACGACGGCATGGCAACAATAGAAGTTACCAAAACTAATTTTTCTAAAGTAGAAGTAATAAATATTTTGGGAACTATAGTAGCTACTCAAAACGGAATTTTAAATGATAAAATAAAATTAGATCTTACAGCTTTGCCCGAAGGAACTTATTTTGTGAGGATTACTTCGGATGATAAAATTGCTACGGAAAAATTAATTATTTCGAGGTAAGCTATTCTGATCTCAAAGTAAAAAATCCGCATCTTTTAAAACGATGCGGATTTTTTTATACTTAAGTAAGTTATAAAAAAAAATTTGGGCGCCCGAGCGGGCCATTCCAGGCTCCGTTTCACTCCGGTTTTTTGGCTCGCCTGAAAAAGGCGGCCAAAAGAACCAAGCCTTCCATGTCCCTGGCGCAACTCCGCGGGTAGTACCTTTTTCAATGAAAAAATTCAATGCTCTAAAATAAAATATTTTTTATAGAATTAATCCTCTCCTCCATTTACTTTTACGGTACCTCCCGATTCTTCGCCCGAACTGCCACCGATCTCTTTTCCGTTCTTATCCATTATATTATTTCCGGTATTTTTATCAATTAATTTATAATACGGGTCTATCCCCAGCATGTATGGTTCTTTATCAACGATCAATTCTATTACCTGTTCTTTTTTACCAATCTTCATTTTCTTTAAATAAATTGCTTTACCAAGTGTTTTCTGATTTTTTTCATTTTTAGAGAATACGCCAATGTCTATCCAATCTGCCGGCACTAATTCTTTTGCTTTTCCTACACTATCGTTCTTAGTTTTATCGCAATTTATAATGGCTGTTATTTTATATTTGCCATCATTGGTTTTAACCGAAGCCCAGCTTTTAATTTTATTGTCGAATACAATTATACGCTCAAACAGATCTTTTACAGTTTCTTTTAAACTATCGGGTGTTGCAGCAGTAATAAATCCATACATTTCCAAAGCGGTGGTATAAGGCGGCTCTTGAAAAGCCACTTTTTTAATGTACCTGCGTAAAGCCGTGTTTAGCGAGTCTTCGCCAATATAATCTTTCAGCGCATACATAACCATACTTCCTTTATTGTAATGCAGGTATTGCTGATTTTCGCAAAGCATTAAAGGCACTTCTTTTTTATTTTCCTGAGCACGCCCTTTTAAATAGGTATTCATTTCGTACTTTAAAAATTTGCTCATCGATTCTTGTCCGTATTCCTTTTCCATGACCATGAGCGCGCTGTACTGACTGGTTGTTTCCATCATTAAAGCGGCACCCTGGCAATTTGCCCCTATTACCTGATGACCCCACCATTGATGCGCTACTTCGTGGGCGGTAACATAAAATGGATAATCAACATCATTCGGATCATCTTTATTCACTTTAGCTATAAAGCCAATGCCTTCAGAAAAAGGAATTGTATTGGGAAAGGATTGCGCAAATGTAGCGTAACGCGGAAACTCCAGGATACGAACCTGTTGATGCTGATAAGGACTAAAATTTTTAGTGTAATAATCCAGCGATTTTTTTATTCCCTTTATCATTTTATCAATGTTGTACTCATGCCCTTTTTGATAATAGATTTCGATATTTACTTCTTTTTTATCCTGAGGATTGATCCATTTATCTTTTTTAATTTGATAATCGGCAGATAGGAATGCGTAAAAATTTAAGATCGGCACATTCATTTTGTAGTGAAAATAATGACGGTTGTTTTCTTTCCATTCTTTTTGCAAATAGCCCGGTGCCACAGCAATTTGTCCTTCCTTTGTAGAAACAACGCATTCCAAACGGATCCAATCGGCATCGCCTCCGAGGCATGATTTTGCGTAGGACGTTGTATCGTGAATGTTTGCCGCGCGAGGTTTTGGAGCTAGTTTGTATTTTTTACGGGTGGAGTTTTCTCCAATTTCCCCGTCAGGGTTATAACCAATGGATGGCAGTACACTGTTGCTATTAAAAAATGTTCCATTCTGAAAGACATTTGTACGACCCGGATTTAAAATAAATTTTTTTGGGAAATA
>JANYBY010000155.1 GCA_025360565.1 Bacteroidota bacterium | reverse complement strand
GGCGGTTGAAGAGTACAAGGCCACAAAACACGCTGTGGGTGGGTTTACAGGAGATACGCAGGCGTTTGCCCTTAACGAATTATCATTCAACAAAAACGATACGCTTTATTTATTCTCTGATGGGTACGCCGATCAGTTTGGCGGCAACAATGCCAAAAAAATGATGACGAAACGGTTTAAAGATATTCTTTTAAAAATAAATGCCAAGAGTATGACTGATCAAAAAAAATATCTTGCCGATTTTTTTGAAGAATGGAAAGGCGATAACGAACAAGTAGATGATATTTTGGTTATCGGGATAAGGCTGTGAGAGCATTACTCGGGCAGGATAATGTGTGGAAATCTCGTTAGACAAAAAATCGGTCAGACAACAATTTTGAATACCCCCCCCCAATCTACGCACAATTGATTCCATAACGGACAAATAAGTTAATTAACGTATAATTAAGTTGTATAACTGAAATATAAGTTATACCTTTGCTGTTAAATTATAACTCTATGGCAAATACCTTCGTAAAATACTTACTTGAGAGTTCATTATGCTTATTGCTCTTTGTGGCAATTTATAGACTACTTATATCTAACCTCACACATTTTTCATGGATGCGGTTTTATCTTATTTGTGGCTTGATTTTAAGTTTAGTTTTACCATTAATCATTCTTCCTATTCAGTGGAACACTATATTATTTTCAAGTGGGTCAAGCGCAATTCCATTGCCATCAAAACATTTAGAAACGTTTGTTAACGATATTAATCAGATTAATTTAGCCAGGGCATTTTCTTTGTTTTCAACACAAATGATGGTGTTGTATCTCATTCTAACCGTTTACCTGATAGGGGTTGTTTTTAAAATGTATTCATTCTCTAAAAATTTAAACAACATCTTTAGTTTTATAAAGAAAAATCCTAAAGTTAAAGAAGGAAATTATTGGATAGTTAATTTAAAAAACGAAGTGCCCGCATTCTCCTTCTTTAACTATATTTTTATCAATAATAATTACAAAAATCTTTCTTCTCATGAATTACAACTTATAAAAAATCACGAGATAGCGCATGTTAAACAGTATCATACACTTGATCTTTTATTTGTGGAAATAGCTAGTATAGTTTTTTGGTTCAACCCATTGATGAGCTATTTTAGAAAGTCCATTCAAGAAATTCATGAATATATAGTTGATGAAAGAATTGCAGGGGAAGGTGAAAATAAAAAAGTGTATGCCCATTTATTATTAAACTTAGCCTCTGACAGCAAAGCATTTAATCTGTCCACAAGTTTTACCGGGAAACATATTAAACGAAGAATTTTTATGATTGCAAAGCAAAGGACTTCAGAAAAAGGCAAGCTTACATTTATTGTTATTATTCCGATTATTTCAATTTTGTTGTTATCCTTCTCTTATCTTGGAAAATCTAAGTCGTTAAACTTTAGAAATACTCAAGGTAAATCTCCTTGGGCTATTCATTTAGAATTACAAAAATACTGCGGCGTTTATCTCCCATCAAAAAGACCTGGTCCGGTCGCAATGGAAATACAACTTAAGAACAATACATTAGTGACTTATCTAGTTTTGATTGCAAAAATGAAACCTGTTTCTGGAATTCCATGGACGCAAGACCCGGCAAGCTGGACCACAGAATTAAACTATGTGTCAGGCAATAAATTTAATGATGGCTCTCTGTTTAAAAATGCCAACAATATTGAATTTATTCTCAATAATAGCGGAGAAGTGACTGGTTGCCTTTTAACACAAAGAGAAGGTCTAAATTTTGTAACTCATGAGTTTATAAAGCAAAAATAGTTTTTGAATTATATTAAAAAAAGATGGACGAATTAACAAAAGTAGAAGAGCGAATTATGCTCATATTTTGGAAACTACAAAAAGCATTTGTAAAAGATATTTTGGCTGAAATTCCAGATAAACCTAAGCCACCATATAATACCATTTCATCAGTGGCTAGGATTCTTGCAAACAAGGGATATTTAAATTATAATACTTATGGAAAAACACACGAGTATTATCCAGCAATTTCTCAAGCAGACTATCGAAAAGTAAAAGTAAAAAAAATGCTATCTGGTTACTTCGCTGACTCTCCAGCAATACTACTTTCCTTTATGATTAATGAAGAAAAACTAAGTAAAAAAGAAATTGAGAAAATGAAAGCAATTATAAATAAAATACCCTAGACTTAAGGACGCCAAACTGTGTGCGGTACACTTACCAGTAAGAGCAGGCTGGTGGCAATGACTGTTTTATTGAGAAAAGACAATAAGTTATTTTACCAACTGCCCATCTTCAAACTTAAATCCACCAAACGATTGCAATACCCCCACTCGTTATCATACCACCCAATCACCTTCACCAAATTTCCCACCACACTTGTAAATTCCGAATCGTAAAGCACACTGTGAGGATTGCCGATCACATCCACACTCACAACGGGGTCAATTGTGTATTCTAAAATTCCTTTTAAATAAGTATCGGCCGCTAATTTATAAGCGTCGTTAATTTGTTTGGCACTTGGTATTTTTGTGAGCACACAGGTAATGTCGGTTAACGAACCATCGGGCACCGGCACGCGCATGCCGCATCCACCTATCTTCCCTTCCAATTCAGGAAATATCTTTGTAATGGCCTTTGCCGCGCCTGTTGATGTAGGAATAATGCTCACTGCTGCCGCGCGTGCTCGGCGCAGATCCTTGTGCGGGGCATCGTGAATGCGCTGATCGTTTGTGTAAGAGTGCACAGTAGTAATAAATGCTTCTTCAATGCCAAATTGTTCCAATACTTTTAACATGGGTGCCGCGCAATTGGTTGTACAACTCGCGTTCGAAACAATTACATCGTCCTTTGTAATTAAATTATCGTTCACACCCATTACAACTGTTTTCACATCATCGTCTTTAGCCGGTGCCGATAAAATTACTTTTTTGCTTCCTGCCTGTAAATGTTTCTTAGCGCTCGCGGTATCTAAAAATAATCCCGTGCTTTCAATTACAATATCAATATCACTTTCTCTCCAGGGCAATGTTGCCGGATCTTTTGACGCCACAACTTTAATTATTTTTCCGTTCACAACTAAATTATTTCCCTCCGTTTTTATTTCGCCGGGAAAAGCGCGGTGAATGGAATCGTATTTTAATAAGTAAGCAAGCGTTGCGGTATCTGTAATATCGTTAATGGCAACAATTTCTATATTAGGGTTATTGATGGCGTTGCGTAAAAACACACGGCCAATTCTTCCAAATCCGTTAATTGCTATTCTTGTTTTACTCACAGTATTATTTTTTATGTTTGGTGTCGTATGGCGTTTTTTTATGTGTGGTCATATTGTAAATGAACCAATGTTCGTCATTCAGCATTAAGAGCTCATCGCCTTTATACAAATAAACTTCCTGGGCATATTCCACTTTTTCTTCCTTTGTTTTAAGGGTGTAAATAATTAAATATTCTTTGGGTGAAAATATTTTGTGCACAATAAAATCTTTCGTGGCCAGCTCAACGTGTTTTTTATACGCGGCAATTTTTTCGCCCTTATAATTAAAAATATCATCCTCGCTGTTTGCCCCCTGCCCGGTGGTACAGGCAATGATCAAGGAATCGCGGTTGTTTACTTTTACATGAGAAAATATGGTGGGAATAATTACTTCTTCCTTT
Organism: Bacteroidota bacterium; assembly: GCA_025360565.1. Taxonomy (GTDB): domain Bacteria; phylum Bacteroidota; class Bacteroidia; order B-17B0; family Aurantibacillaceae; genus Aurantibacillus. Next base: position 12,118 of record JANYBY010000155.1, on the reverse strand, counting down.
CTATTTATCAATCCGCTTAAAATTACATTTCCTTCTGTTCTTATTTCCGCCACTAAAAATTCGGGGTCGCTGCTAAAATGAATTTCTTCGTAGCCCTTTGCGGTAATTTGTTTAAAATCTTTATACACTAAATTCTTATGTCCCTTTATAGAGACTGTCATATAACTTTTGTTATTGAAATATTGTTCAATAGCATGTTTGTTAAAATTAAATACGCTGCAGGTATCGCCTTCAAATTGTTTAATGGTAAGGTGTGCCCCGTTCTTATCTAAGTAATTACAATTGTATGTAATGGCGGGATTTTTAATGAACTTATTGGGATTTACTCCTTTTATTTTGAAACAGGCCAGACAAACTTTGCCGGTACTGTCAAAATTAAAAATGGTATCGTAAAGCGGTTTGATTATTATTTTTTCATTTTCCTTAATTCCCCACTTACCAACATCCTTAAACGTTTTGGTTTGTGAAAATGAATAATTAACGGGTATAAAAAATAAAAAATATAGAAAGTGTTTAAACAAAATAAGTATATCTAAACTAAATTAATCTGCATATATAAATCATTCCTTAACTGTTCTGTAAACGGAACTCAAATTATCATTGGTTACACTGATAAAATAAATTCCGGGATCAACATCAGACAAATTAATGGTTTCGCGCAATTCTGTTCTGTTGGTATACTGATTTGTAAGAATCGTTTTTCCTAACACATCCATTACTTTAACGATAACAGGAGATGAACTTTTTAAATTACCGGCTACAAGATCAAACTGTGAGCTGAAAGGATTTGGCCAAACCGCTAAACCAATTGGATTGCATTTTGAAATTTCTCTGATGCCTTGCACTATGTTTGAAATGGTAAAATCATTATCGCTTATATCGTAAAAAATATTTCCTTTTGCCTCAACTTTTATCCTACACGTACTAATAAGCGCCGTAACGGTTGGCACCGATATTAATTCTGAGCCGTCATTTGGCGTAGAGTTAAGCATTACACTATACGTTGCGCCGCTATTGTAAGAAATTAAAACCCTAACAGTATCGCAGCTAACAGGCGCACCATTGGTACCGTTCACATTCCACATAATTGTTTCCTGTCCGTTAAAATACCATGTTATTGAAGGTACATTCGGATAAGAAACCGAAAAAGGTCCTGATGCATCTACAGAAACAGAATTGATGGCGTAACAAACTCCGCCGCCACCCATTTTATTATCGCGCGCTGTTAATCTAAAATTTAAAGTTTGCGCGGTGCCCGGCGCGTATTCTCCTTTTGTATTTGTGTAATTGCCTGTAGCAACAACTGTGGTGTTTGGAAATGAGCGGTAGCCAACGGTTAACGGACTATACGATCTGAAATAAGGTTTGTTTCCTGTATTCCAAGCGCCGGCCGTAGCGCCAGGATCAGTTTCTTCCCATGAATAAGTTAAGGGATCTCCATCAATATCGGTAGCGCTTCCGGTTAAAACAAAGGCGGTAGATTTTGGTACTATGTAATCGCCCGAACCTGTTACAACAGGTGGATTATTGCCGTTAGTAGTTGTTACCGCGCAGCCAATACTAGTAACATAACCGAGAATATCATCATAACTTATAGGATGAAAATATGGGATACTGTGATTAGTCAAATCATCCGAATTACAAATTCCGGCATAAGCCATTATGGTAACACCGCTTCCGGGCTCAACTGAAGTAGGGCCATTTCTGTTTCCCCCACCACATGAACCTAGATTAGAATTAAATGTATGGTCAGCTCCAAACTGATGTCCCATTTCATGCGCTACATAATCAATATCGTAAGGATCGCCAACCGGACTTGGGGATCCTGTAATGCCACTGGCTTTTTGGCCGTAACAAACTACGCCCAATGTTGCAAGGCCGCCGCCGCCGGTACTGAATGTGTGCCCAATATCAAAATTTGACGAACCAATTGTTGCGGTTATTATTGTTTGACTTTCGTTCAATAAAGTATTCGAATTGTTGTTTCCTGTATAAGGATCGCCGGCAGCAACCGGAAAAATAACCATGGTTTCGGTAGCAACTAAAACCAAGCGAACGCCCACTTCGGTTTCGTAAACGCCATCCACGCGATTTATACTGATAACAATTTTCGCGAGAACTTGCGCTTTTGTGGGGGCACCTAAGCCGGTAGCAGCCTGGGCATATTGGTGCGTACAGCCTATAGCCAAACGAAAGGTGCGCAACTCGGTACCAATGCAGCCCGCAGGCGTTAGGCTACTTAGTGCTGTTTGCTCTTCGCCTTTTTTTTTAGGATTAGTGGAGCCCTGTGATCTGCCTTCGTTTTTAATTACACCCACTTCAGGTATTCTTTGCGAAGGGTCTTTTACAAAATCTTTTGTGTAATAAGTTATATAATCGTTTATGTTGCCAAGGCAATACGGATCAATAAAAAAATCGCCTTCACTAACGGTTCGCACCATTACGTTCAACCCAAATTCTGTCCAGCTAATTTTTCCGTTCGCGTAAACATCTTCTACTCCTTTAATGCTAAAGGTTTTCATGTCCGGAAACTGAGCCGCTAATGCCGGTTCCATAATAGAACTTTCAACCACTTTAAATTGCTGCGTTTTTCCGTTTGGCAGCGGTAAAGAAATAATGCAAGTGCTCTCGTTGATTTTTACCGTTTTTTCGTTTGGAGCGGAAAATAATTTATCCTTTAGAGCCGAACCGGTTAACTTTAACGTTAAATATTTTTGCGGAATAATTTGGCGCTTTCCTTTCACTTCAATTTTTGATTCGGGTGTTGGTGACCAAAAATCATTGTTTTGTGATTTTAAAATAGCCGCTGTAAGAAAACAAGCGATGATCAATATCAGTTTTTTCATTGTGAAAATTTTTGTGTATCAAATATATTAAAAAATCGTGATTTTTTCAAATAAGTCGGTCCCAAAGAACAGGGATCAGTGTCTTTTATCAATTCCCCACATCATTTTGTCACGCAGAGTTTTAAAAAAATGTTGCCCTTCTAAATTTATCATGTTAAATTTAAAATCGGCTTTTTTTACGGTTATATCTGTGTTAGCTTGTATTTGGGCATTTCGTGAATCTAACGAAATATTAAAACTATCGCTTCGGCCCTGAATTTTAAAACTTATTTGTTTGTTATTAGAAATAACAATAGGGCGTACATTCAGATTATGAGGTGCAATTGGGGTTAAAATAAAACTCTCCGCATCGGGTATCATAATGGGTCCGCCGCAACTGAGCGAATAGGCGGTTGAGCCGGTTGAAGTTGACACAATGAGACCGTCGGCAAAATACGAGTTTAAAAAAACACCATCAATAAAGGTATCAATACTGATCATGGCGCTGCTATCTTTTTTATGAATGGTGAATTCGTTCAAGCCATAATTTACGCCTTCAAAACAGTTATCGCATCCCGTAATTTCGATCAATTCACGTTTATCGATCGTAAACTTTTCTTTTGCCAGTTTTTTAATTGCTTTTTTAAGATCGGTTTTATTTACCGATGCCAAAAAGCCCAGCCTGCCTGTGTTTACGCCTAACACTGGAATTCCAGACCTTCTCACAAGAGCCAATGTTTCAAGCATGGTTCCATCGCCACCAAGCGAAATTACATAATCGGCTTTGGCAATTAATTCTTCCGAATTACGATAAGTATTTAATTTTAAATTGAAATTATTGCCCGATTTGAGGTAGTTATAATAAGACTCATAAACTATCAGATCTATTTTCTCGTTTTTAAGAAAACTATATATCTGCTCAATGTATTTTGGGTCGTTATCTTTTGTTGAGCGGGCGTAAACAGCAATGGTCATACTTTTATATTATACCAATAGTTACCCAAAGATAGAATTTTAAATGGTATTTTAAGAGGCTGTTTAAATTTTATAAAATGAATTTGTTGTTACGGATTTTTGGGCGAAACGAGGCGGATTTTGCAGGAATAATGGACCAATTATGACGAAAAATCTAACGAAGTTGCAGCCAAAAAGACGTGTAACAAAAAAATTGGATAAATTTTAAACAGCCTATATAAGTTGCTTTTTTGGGTGCTAAACACTAATTTCACCTAAATTATTCGCTATTTATGCTCGAAAGTCCCTTACACGAACATCATTTACTGCGTTATTCGGTAGAAATAATTAACGAGCCTTATATGAGCTTTGAGGCTACGGCATTAATAAGTTTTTTTGATGAGAATAATAAAAAAGTTAGCGTACATAAATACGGGGTAATAAGCGAAAATGTCATTTTTAATAAGATTGAAAATAACGAAGCTTTAAACCTCAACAACGCTTACATAAAAAATTTTTCGCTTACTAATTACCGCACAAATAAGGGATTTGATGATCATGTTTTAATTCCATTAAAAAATTTCAGCGCAAAAAAAGCGTTTTTTGATTGCGATATTTCAAACGATTTTAGTTACGGAGAATTTCAGGGAACCAAGATTGTTTTTGAGTCGGCTATTTTCGGAAACGGGAACACAACTTTTTTAAATGCCAATTTTAATCACTGCGAAGTAAATTTTAAAAAAGTAAAGTTCGGTAGCGGCGGTACCAGTTTTAAATCCGTAAAATTCGGCGATGGCTCCATTACCTTTAATAACGCCAGTTTCGGAACCGGCAATTTAAGTTTTGTGGATACCGATTTTAGTAACGGAAATGTTGATTTTAAAAATACTTTTTTTGGTGATGGTACAGTTGATTTTAAATTTGCCCGTTTTGCCAATGGCGATGTAAGTTTTGAACGCGCCAGTTTTGGAAACGGAAAGAAGGATTTTAAAAACGTAGAGTTTGGCGGAGGTAAAATTGATTTCAGAAGAATTTCTTTTAACGATGGCGATGTTTCGTTTGAAGGAGTAGAATTTGGAAACGGAAAAGTAAGTTTTAGAAGTTCGGAATTTAAACACGGGCGCAAAACCTTTCAGCTGGCCGATTTTGCCGATGGCGAAGCGCAATTTGACCAGGTTGATTTTGGTTCGGGCGAATTAAGTTTTAATAACGCAAAAGTAAGCACCATCTCTTTTGTGGGTTGCCATTTAAATTGTTACACCGATCTAAGGTTCGGGCAATGCAAATTGATAGATCTGGGCTATACGATTGTGCGCGATATTTTGGATGTGAAACCGGAGAGTGAAAAAGTAGTTATACAAGAAATGAATTTGGTGGGTATGCGCATTTTAGGGCGGATCTTTATTGATTGGCGGGCAAATAATGTAGAGGATCTTATTTATATTCAAAAAGGAACTTCTTTGTTTCAGAAGGCCGAACAGTTCAGGATCTTGAAAGAAAATTTCAGAAATAACGGACAGTACGATGATGAAGATGCTTCTTACGTTGAGTTCAAACGCTGCGAAGCCAAAGCGAAGTTAAGCAAGTACGGAGATAATAAATTAAAAACACTTTTATTGAGTTACCCAACTTTCTATTTTCAAAAATATATTTTTGATTACATTGGCCGTTATGCTACTAACCCCATAAGGGTTTTGGTAAATATGGTGATCACCTTTTTTAGTTTCAGTGTTATTTATTTAATTTTCAGCGTATCCGATTCTTTAAATAAATTAGGGCATGTTGTTGCCGGCGGAACCGAAACTGTTCCATTATCCAACGAAAGCATGAGTACCTTACACGCTTTTGGCGATTGCCTCTATTACAGCGGCATTACTTTTTTTACAATTGGTTATGGCGATTATTTTGCTTACGGCGTTTTAAAACCTGTTGCCGTTTTTGAAGGATTCAGCGGTGTGTTCTTAATGAGTTATTTTACTGTTGCCTTTGTGCGAAAAATTCTTCGTTAAATCGAATTGCTTCACATCATTTTTTTCCTTTCACTTCACTCAATAAATATTCTACTTCTTTTCTTTTGTATGAACCGGAATCGGTAGCATCAATTTTTAAAAGTGCCGAGGTGTGTGTTTCATCAAACCAGATATAACTTGTGCTGATGGTTGTACTTATGTTGTTATATTGTATCAGCGTATCTTTTTGAGTACGGGTAATTTTTACGCGTAGAACATTATCGAATTTGCCGTTGGGTAAAATTAAAGTGCCATATCCGTCGGCGTTAATTGTGGCGGTGCCGGCGCCGGTAAAATCCATATTATTAACTGTAAATTCTTCCGAAAATTTATCGGTAATAATTGTTTTAAAAGTTAAAGGGCGTTGACAAATTAAAACGGGATCAAGATATTTAATAAATACTTTACTTCTTTCCTCCACAAAACCCGCCAACAAACTTTGCTTGCCGTTATTTTCAAGGTAAACATATTTTCCATTAGAATATTTTTCGGCTAAATTAGCGTTTGGAAAAATATCTCCTTGAGGGGTTTTTGTCGGATCTACCATCCATTCAGTAAGAGTATCTTTTAAACTTTCGAGTTTAGAAAAATCCCAGGTTTGTTTGGCGCCCGCGTTCCCGGGCTCAACATTATCGCTTTTGCAATTCATAAATTTTAAAACGGCGCCAACAGAAAAATCTTCGGCGTGTTTTATGGTTGGTTGCGCAATGACCATTGAAGGAAATAAAGCCAAAATAAATTTAAAATTTGTTTTCATCACTTGTTCTTTCTTTTAATTTTTGGTATTCTTTTTCAACCTGATTAAATTTTCCTTCAAACACATATACACCTAAAAAGTGCCACATTAAACCAAAGCCCCACCAAAGCGAAACTGAAAGTGGCCAAGGAAAAAAATCGTCGGTTTGTTTTCCGGTTATAAACCATAAACACCATAATAAAACATTTACCGTTAGGTATGATAAAAGGTGATTTTTAAAGTCCACTCTTTTTTTGGCCATTCTCCATAACACCCTGTCTTTTTCGTTTTGTAATTCAATTGTTTCCATTTTTTTGTTTTTTAAATTGCTTATTTGATCAAGGTTGCTGAGCTTGTCGAAGCACTATTTTTATTTATTAGTTTTTATTTTTTTGAAATATATTGTTTTAAAATTTTTACGTACTCTTCAAAAGCCTTTATTCCCGCCGGTGTTATTTTGCAAATGGTTTGAGGATAATTGTCTTTGAACTTTTTTTCTATTTCAATATAGCCGGCGTCTTTTATTTTCTGGATCTGCACACTTAAATTTCCGGCGGTTGAATTGGTTTGCTCTCGCAGGTAAGTAAACTCCGCTTCTTTAACCGAAACTAAAAGCGACACCACCGCCAGCCGCAATTGTGAGTGCAATATGGGGTCTAAGTCTTTAAACATTTTGCGATCTGTATTTAGCTCTTAATAAATGCCCCGGAATTATATAACTGAAAATTAAAGAAGCCGAAATGCATAAGAACTGATCTATTTCTCCCAAAAAAACGGATACTATGGCACAGGCGAAAGCAAAAAAACTGCCAATGATCAACGGTTTAAAATTTAAAATGCCGCCGGTAATAAATGTAGCCACACCATATAATAACATTAAGAAAAAATAAGTGGCTTTAATACCGTGCGCGTATCCAAACAACAGCGTAATTGCCATGGCAATAAAAAATCCTACCCACACATATCCTAAATAGGAATCAACATAGGTTTTTACTTTTTCCTTTTTTGCCTGTTTGCGGCCGTATAAAGTTGAAACAATAGCGCCTAATGGCGGTAGAATGGCCCACACCATAAAACCAATTTGACTGTTTAATTGCGCACTCACATAACAAGTTAATGCGCAAATGGTAATTAGCCAGCCCCAAAAAATAATTTGAAAGCCATCATCGGCCAATTTGTTTTTTGCCGTATTAATAGTGCTGTTAATTAAAGCAAGGCTTTGTTCGGGATTAAAGGTTTCTTCGTTTGTCATTTTATTTGTGTTTTTTAAATGTTGTTTATAAATATGTTTCAAAAGTAGAGTAGTTTATAATATAAACCAAATAAATTTTCATTTTAATATTTATACTGCTGATTATCAATAAATTAAAATTTTCATTGGAAATCTATTTTTTTCATTTTTTAAGCCTTTGGCAGAGAAATAGCTCCCGAATAAATCCAAAAAACAGTATTTTTCGTATCTTATATAAACGTTAATACTTCCTAATTGCGAATAAACAGCACAATATCCGCCCTACTTTTACATTATATAGTTATTCAACCCTAAAAGAAAAATATGTTTGAGTTAAGTAAAAAAATTCTGGAAAAAGTAAGTTTCGATAAAATGCTTTTCCGCAAAGAATTAAAAAAAGCCATTGCCTGGATACAGCCGAGCGAAAAAGTACTTTTAAAAGTATGGTGCCTTACCACTTACGGGCAACTTTATGCCGAGGATATAATGGAAGTTTTTGGGAATGTTGCTGAGATATAAGGATAGAATTTAAATTCCTATTCCTTAATAAATTTACTTGAATAATTTTTCCCCTCGATCGAAATTAAAACGCTATAAATTCCTTTCTCCAAATTTTGTAGACTAATTAAACTGAAAATCAAAATATTTGTTTCACGTTTTTAATTTAAGGAAATCGTTCAGGTGATTATATCAATTCAATTGCAAAACCTTAAGGAAGACCAGAAAAGCACCGTTTTACCTTGGTAAATGTGCATTTTTCGTATCAGGTTGATAATTTGCTTGAAAGTTCTGCCCGTAACGTGCCCGTACTAAAAATAAGAAACCCCGCTATCTTTAGATAAACGGGGTTTCCCGACTTTTAAAAGTAGTCCCACTTGGAGTCGAACCAAGGACCGCAGGTTTAGAAAACCTGTGCTCTATCCAGCTGAGCTATAGGACCAATTTTATTAATCAGAATACTTGTTAGGAGTATCCAGCTGAGCCTTGCCTGCCTGCCGGCAGGTATAGGGCCATTTTTGTTTTATTTTCTCTTTACCAATGCCCGATTTCAAATATTTTTCTCGTTCTCTTGCCTCTATCCGAGTAACATAAGGTTCAGTGAAAAACAGTTTCCAAGGCTTATAACCTTTCGTTGATTTAGTTTTTCCTGAATTATGTTCTATCACTCTTTTTTCGACGTCTTCTGAAAAACCAACATAAAACCTTAATCCTTTTACATCACTCACTATTACATATACAAAGAACATATTTCTCACTTCTCATAGACCTGTGCTCCCTGCCTGCCGGCAGGCAGGTATACAGCTGAGCTATAGGACCGTGTCTTTTTACAGGAAAAAACCCCATTTTAGAAGATTGCAAAGGTAAAAAAAAGAATTATGTAAGCAATTATAATTATTTTAGTGCTTTACCGTTATTCATCCCATTTGCAATTATCCGTCATAATAGTCAATTACAACGTAAAACACTTTATTGAACAGTGTTTGTATTCGGTTTTTAAAGCCCTTAAAAGCATTGATGCCGAAGTGTTTGTGGTGGATAATAATTCGGTTGATGGTTCGGTTGCCCTCATAAAACAAAAATTTCCGCAGGTAAAATTAATTGCCAATACTATTAACACAGGTTTTTCGGTAGCCAATAACCAGGCCATAAAAATGGCCACCGGCAAATACATTTTATTGCTGAACCCCGATACCGTTGTACAGGAAGATACGTTTGAAAAAACCATCGCTTTTATGGAAGCCGATACAACTATTGGTGCGCTCGGTATTAAAATGCTCGATGGCAAAGGAAACTTTTTACCCGAAAGTAAACGCGGCCTGCCTACTCCGGCTGTTGCCTTTTATAAAATTTTTGGCCTCGCAAAATTATTTCCGGGTTCAAAAAAATTCGGACAATATCATTTAACTTATTTAGACAAAAATAAAAATCATCAGGTGGATGTTTTAAGCGGGGCATTTATGCTCATGCGAAAAGAAGCACTGGATAAAGTAGGTTTGTTGGACGAAACTTTTTTTATGTACGGCGAGGATATTGATCTCAGTTACCGCATTACACAGGGCGGATACAAAAATTATTATTTTGCCGAAAGTAATATCATCCACTACAAAGGCGAGAGCACAAAAAAAAGCAGCGTTAATTATGTGATCGTGTTTTACAAGGCTATGGCCATTTTTGCCAAAAAACATTTTAATCAAAATCACGCCAGGACTTTTCATTTTTTAATTTATTTTGCAATTTACTTGCGCGCCGCCGCCGCCATTTTTACACGCTTTTTAAAACAATTGTTTTTTCCGGCAATTGATTTTGTTTTGATCCTCGTGGGCTTGTATTTTATAAAACAGTTTTACGAGGTCAATTTTAAATTATATCCCAACTTTTATTCTATTGAAACCATAAAGGTGTTTTTTCCGCTTTACACCATTGTGTGGATGTTCTTTACCTATTTAAGCGGAGGTTATGATGTGCCTTTAAAAATTGGCAAGATCATTCGGGGAGTTACTGCAGGCTCGGCATTTATTTTAATTGTGTATTCCCTTTTGCCTGAACATTACCGTTTTTCAAGGGCACTAATTTTGATCGGTTCGGCTTATACTTTGTTTGTGTATCTGATCACCCGGGTTATTTACCACTTTTTAAAAATTAAAAAATTTAAACTCGGCGGCAACAAAAAAAATGTTCGTATTGCTATTATAGGAAGTGAAAAAGAATTTAACCGCGTGAACGAAATTTTAAAACAAACAAAGATCAACGCCGAATTCATTGGCTTTATAAGCAACGAAAGCAACGGCTTAAAGAACGAACATTACATTGGCCATTTTCATCAGATCAACGAAGCCATTGATGTGCATCAGCTCCACGAAATTATTTTTTGTGCAAGAGATATTTCTTCGCAGGAAATAATCGATAAAATGATCACGTTGGTAACAAAAGGCGTTGAATTTAAAATTGCCCCGCCCGAAAGCCTTAGTATCATTGGCAGTAACAGCATTGATACCGCGGGCGACCTTTACGTGATCGATATAAATAATGTGGGCCGATCAGAAAACAAACGCAAAAAACGTTTGCTCGATCTCATCGCGAGCGGATTTTTACTGCTGTTCTTTTGGCTCTTTATCTGGTTTCAAAAAAACAAACTCAATTTTATTTCCAATTGTTTTAAAGTATTGTTCGGGGTTTATTCATGGGTTGGTTATGGAAAAAATTTGCGGAAAGATCTTCCTGCCATTCGTCCCTCGGTACTCACCCCTGCCGACGATATTGTTAACCCTACCGAAGAAAGAATAAACAAAGCATTTTTAAATTATTCTAAAGATTATAAAGTAGAGAACGATTTGAAAATTATTTTTAAGCGGTTTTTGCATCTTGGGCAGTAGTGCCAACCCGTTCCGTCTTTGCGAGCCGCTTTCCATAATTTTACCGGGCGGCGTGGCAATCTTTTTAACTACGCTCTTGAAAAGATTGCTTCGTCCCGTCTCACAATCATTAAACTACGGGACTCGCAAGGACGAACCGCTTATCGGGCAATACCTACAAGGCTTTTCCACATCCGCAAAACCTTGCAGGTCCAAGGCAATAAATGTTAAACTTTGTTTACGCCCTATGATATCACAAAAAATAGCTTGAACTTTATTACTTATGAAACTAAAAAAACTGCTTTTTGCTTTCCTTACATTATTCCTTTTTACCGGAATAAGCGCTCAAACTCCAAACCCCGTAAAATGGAACGCCATTTATAAATCCATTTCTGCCACCGAAGGCGAAATAATAATTACAGCCACAATCGATAAAGGCTGGCACACATATTCTCAGCGCCCCACGGATGCAGGACCCATACCTACCTCTTTTAAATTTACACTTACATCTGATGTTGAATTGGATGGGAAAACTGAAGAGAGCAATGCCAAAGAAGAATACGTTAAAGCATTTGAGGCTAAAATTTTTGTGTTTACAGGCAAAGCTGAGTTTAAACAAAAAGTAAAACTAAAAAAGAAAGGCGCATCAATAGGCATTAAGGTGGATTATATGTGTTGTAACGATGTAATGTGTTTGCCTCCAAAAACCATTGACCTAAACCTTAAGGCAAATTAAAAAATAATAGTATTTTTACCCTATTATATCATTTTATGAAGAAATTACTTTTACTTTTTATTTTATTTGCTTTTAAATTATCCGCTCAGGAAGCACATTGCACATGGACACAGGAAACAAAAAAAGTTTCTGATTGTGAATATGATGTCATCTTTAAAGTAAAAATGGATAAGGACTGGCATTTATATTCCATCGTAAAAAGTGAAGGAATTGAAGCCCCTAACCCGAGCGAATTTAATTTCGCTAAAAATACCGGTATTGAGCTTATTGGAAA
>JANYBY010000138.1 GCA_025360565.1 Bacteroidota bacterium | reverse complement strand
TTTTTGTGTAAGCAAAATTGCTGCGTTTATCGTTAAGCGAATCCTGCACGAGCGTTTTTGCAAGGTTAAAATAGGTAACGGAAAGTGCCCGCGTTAAATTATCGTTATTTTTTTTGCCGTCGGCATCAGGTTTTAATGAGTAAGAAATTTTTAAGGATGCAATAATGGTATCGCGTAAGGCAGAGTTAAGTTTGTTCTTATCGGTACGTTTATAAATTTCGTGGTAGATGAACGCCCTGGTTGTCCAGCTGATAAAATCTTTTTTAGTGTCGGGGTGCCTAACCACACTATCTATCGCAGGCCTTGCCAAATCAGGTTTTTTTGCTTGATACAAGTCTTGAGCCCTGCTTAGTTTATCCACCTGCGCAAAACCATTTACATTCCAAACCACTATCAGGCTTAGAAAAAGGTTTTTAAATATGTTGCGCAATTTGCTCATTTTTTCATATTTTAATTAGTCTACGTTTATTGCCAGTGATTTAAATTCGTCATTTACTTTTAACCCCGCCTTCACAGCGTTGTTTTTACTGTACTCAAACTTTAATTTATTTTCTACAATTAAAAAATTAAGGGTTGCGCCGGATTTACAACCTCCTGTATTTTCGGATACTACTAATGTTCCTTGCTTTTTATTTTTTGAAGAAACCTCAGTTATTGATTTTGAAACGTCGGGTAATAAATAAATAATAGAAGCGGTTATGGCCGGATCAAAGGCTAATGAGGTTTTTATTTCAATATCCTGATTCCCTACTTTTTTCTTCGAGGCTAAGGCCTTTAATTCGGATAGAACATTTTCGTTCTTACCAACAACATAAATGATAAAATTGCCCGTTTTTTTATTATCAGGCCACTCAAAATATTTGGTAAAATTGTATAAGAAAACGGCTTTGATCTTGGCGTTAGTATCAAAGGTTGAAGGCTGCTGAAATCTGAATGAAATCAGGCAGAAAAAGAGCAATAAATATTTGTAGCCTTTAAACAGCTTAAAAAATCCTAATTTACAAATATAACATTTGCTTTTAAATGGCAATTATTGTTTATTTAGTAATTTTACGTTAAAATAGCCATACTTTGCCTACCAATTCTAAATACAGCAGCTATTCTGATAATGATCTAATTAACAAATTTTTAGAGAGCGGCGACAATTCTTTTATTGGCGTTTTATATGAAAGATATGGCCATTTAGTACTCGGTTTATGCATTAAGTACCTTAAGAACAAGGATGAAGCTCAGGACATGGTAATTCAGATCTTTACCGACCTGATGAAGGATCTGAAAAAGCATAAGGTTCAGTATTTTAAGAGCTGGCTTTACGTTTACAGCAAAAATTTTTGTTTAATGGAACTGCGCAAACGCCAAAGGGAGTTAAAAAAAGAGCTCGAATTGAAAGAAAATGTGCATTTGATTATGGATTTTTCAAATCCAGAGCATCTACATGAAAAGGAAAAACAAATTGTTATAATGGAAGAAGCCATTGGCCTATTAAATATTGAACAAAAACAATGTATAGAATTATTTTACCTTAAAAATAAATCGTACAACGAAATAATTGAAATAACAGGGTATAGCAATAATGAAGTGAAAAGCCATATACAAAATGGCAAACGAAATTTAAAACTTAAAATGGAAGCGCTGATCAATGAACAACCCGATAAATAATAAAAACTTAAACGATCTGCTCAAAAAAGCAACCCCGATAAATATCGGGGCAGAATCATTGGATGATTTTGAAAAGGATGCTTTGCAGGGTTTCGGCACTTTGGAATCTTCTGAGGAGGCGATGGAACTTAAAGCGCAGTTAGATAAAAAAATTTACGCGGAGGTTTTTACGAAAAAAAAATCTGAAGTAAAAGTTTATTGGTACGCTGCCGCCGGTTTATTTTTGGTAGTAGGTTTTAGCGTATTTTTTTTACTCACAAATACTAATCCCGATACAAACAGTAAATTGGCTCTGGTACAAAAAGAAGAAAAAGCGGAAAACGAATTACAGCCTAACCCGTTACAAACACCCGAACAGGTTTCTGAATTAGATAAAAAACAAATTACAGCTGCCGATGCAGTGCCACCCGTTGAAACCAAAGGCAAAACAAAATCGGCCGGCGATAAAGCGGAAGAAAATGTTGCATTTGGCGCTGCAAAAGGTCCAGGTAATCCAGGCGAAGGCAATATTGTTACAACTACCGCCGCCGAAAAAGCGGCCGATTCAGAAACTCAAAACAACAATCAACAAGACCTTGCCCAGAACGAATCTGCCGCCGGCAAAGATAACCGCGCCAACAAAGCAGATAAATCGGCGGGCGATGATTATAAAAGACTTGAAGGTGAAAGAGAAGATGCCAAAAAACTGAGAGATAATTTGAGTGACCGCAAAACACAACCTGTGACTAAAGAAGAAGTAGATGAATTAAAAGCCGAACAAAAAAAAGAGACTGCACTATCAAGAAAAAAAGAAAAATCCAAATCACCCGCCAAATCAAAAGATGTGAGCGAATCAGATAACGATGAATCAAAAAATGGTTTGGCCGGAGGCATTGCTAATAACAACAATGCTAATAATGAAACAAACATTCCCGCAACCGAAGAAAAACCGGATGATAATTTTAAGAAATCAGTCGGAAAGTCCGCTAACTCAACACCCGCAAGTGCTGCACAGCCAAAAGCGAATATCGGGGCAGGCGCGGTTAACTGTTATTATACGGGAGGTAACGATGCTTTGAAAAAAGATATAAGCGAAAAATTAAATGCCGTAAGAATAAATAAAAAGTTTGAGGCTGTTTTATTTATCAATACAAAAAGTGAGATTGAAAAAGTAAGTTTTACAAAATTATTTGATCTTACAAAAGATGAT
>JANYBY010000132.1 GCA_025360565.1 Bacteroidota bacterium | reverse complement strand
AATAAATAGCACCGGTTGGCAAAGAGGCAGCCACTTAAAGGAAAAAACGGTGAAAAATATCCCTTTTTGCTTCATTTTTTCCTTGAGAAATGACCTCTATCCCAAAGATATCCACTTTTTTAACTGTAACAAACTTTTTGCTAAAAAAGTGGATATCTTTAGGGGATAATGCCTTGCCTAAGGGAAAATGCAGGCATTTTTAGGATTTTTTTCTGCAAAAACCTCCATTTTCAGCCAATTTGAGCTAAAACCATTATATTTAACAGACCCTTAAGTTTTGTCTTGGTTAGAAACAAATTTAATGAATTTTATTTAAGCAAATCGGCATAGCAAAAACGTAAAGCCTAATGAGAATCCCAAAAATATTCCTTTTACTGTTCATTGTAAGCAATTCTCTTTTTTCGCAACTCTATTTTAAGCTTGGCGAAAAAAATTATTACGATAAAAATTACAAAGAAGCAATTCATTGGCTCAATAAATCTGTATCGGCAGGAACTGAAAATAATTTTAATTCGTACATACTTTTGAATCTTTCAAAAGTAAGGTCGGGCGATTCGCTTGGCGCTAAAGAGGATCTGAATTCCGCCATTTCTTTTAATCCAAAAACTTCTTCAGGGTACTATAATATTTCTTTAGGATTTTTATTTCTTAGAAATAATTTTATGGCATTGCTTTATGCTGACACTTCATTAAGACTTAGTCCTGATGATGCCTTTACTTTAAATCATAGGGGAACAATACACGCGGAAATGAAAAATTATAAATTGGCTATTGAGGATGGTTTGCGTGCAGTAAAATTAAAGCCGGATGTATCTGATCATTTTCAAAATCTGGGCTGGTCTTATTTTTCCAATAAAAATCACGATTCGGCTCTTGTGGCGTACAATATTGCGCTTAATTTGGATTCGAATAATTTTAGGGCGCATTTAAACAGGGCGTATTGTTTTACCGAAATGAAGGATTATGATAATGCGATAAAAGATTACGATAAGGTTTTACGAGTTTATTCACGGTCAATTGATGCTATAACTAAAAGAGGTGAAGTACGGATCTATCAAAAAAAATATTGCGAGGCCTGCAATAATTTTGATGATCTAAAAAGATTGAACGATAGTCTGGGTAATATTTACATTGATAAATATTGTAATGATAAAGATGTGATCTCGTATTATGAGAACGGAAAACCAGAACAAAAATTCACCTATAAAAACAGAGTTAAAAACGGAAAACTTGAGCATTGGTTCCAAAGCGGTAAACTGCAAGGCGAAGGCATATATATAAATGGGAAGTTAAATGGCAAAGTTTCGAAATATTATGAAAGCGGGCAAGTTGAACGAACAGGTAATGTGATTGACGAATTACAGGATGGGGAGTGGGTACAATATTTTGAAACCGGTAAAGTAAAAATTAAAGTTAATTTTAAAATGGGGTTGCGAGATGGGCCAGTTGTTGAGTTTTATGATAATGGAAAGCCTGATCGGGAATTGGTTTATAAAAACGATCTTATTGAAGGAGAGTATAGGTTGTACCATAAAAACGGCCAGCTACAGGAAAAGGGTTTAATGAAAAACGGAATAGAAGTAGGCAAAGCAAGTACCTGGGATGAAAAAGGTAAACCAATTGTAGTTCCCAATAAATAATTTATTATTCGTTAGGTTCTACATGAATTAACACATCGGCTAATTCGGGTATGTTTTGTTTTAAAGTGTCTTTTAAATTATGGGCTATATCATGCCCTTCCTTTACCGTTATTTTTGAATTCACTACAATGTGCAGATCCACTAAAAATGTAATTCCTATTTTGCGGATGTGGCATTTTTCCGTATCAATAACACCGGTAACTGTTTTAGAAATTTTTCTAATTTCATCCACCATATCATCGTAAACATGTTCATCCATTATTTCGCCAAGGGCTGGACGAAAAATAAGATAACAATTGTAGAGGATAAATATGGAAGAGAGCAGGGCAGCCCAATCATCTGCCGCCTCATACCCTTTACCCATGAGTAGCGCGATAGAAATGCCAATGAAAGCGGCTAACGAGGTAATGGCGTCGCTGCGGTGATGCCAGGCGTCGGCCTTTAGGGATGAGCTTTTTGTTTTTTCGCTGCGTTTTACAATTACTCTATAAAAGATCTCTTTAAATACAATTATGCATCCAAGTACAATTAAGGTAAACGGTTTTGGTAATTCGTGCGGTGTTTGAATATTTTTTATGGCATCGTGCGCAATAATTAACGCCGAGGTAACTAAAAAACCCACCACCAAAAATGTTATCAGGGGCTCTATTCTGCCATGGCCGTATGGATGATTTTTATCGGCGGGTTTGTTGGCGAATTTAAGTCCGAATAAAACCAAAAGAGACGAAAAAATATCGCTGGTAGATTCAATGGCATCGGCAATTAGCGCGTAAGAATTTCCAAAATAACCGGTGATCCATTTAACCGCGGCAAGCGCCGTGTTACCGAAAACACTCAGGTAAATTGTTTTTATTGCCGTTTGTTGATTACTCATTTGGATTAAAAATGGAACTCTGTCCCGATAACTATTGGGATATGATGGTTAAAATAAAATCATTTTAAATCATAACCAGCTGCGTTATCTGCGTTCCTTTACTTTATTTTTACATACACATGCTTAATGTTCTTTTTGCCCGTTTCTCTTTCATCAATTTCAAATTTATTTAAACTTTTAATCAAGGGCAGCAATTTTTCGAAACCATAATTACGAGAATCGAAATCGGGTTTCTTTTTTAAAATTAAATTTCCGAGTTCTCCCAAAAAAGCCCAACCGTTCTCGTCGGCAAGATCCGAAACTGTATCGCTTACTAATTTTGTAAGCTCTTGGTCAATTTTATTGATCGGCTGAATAGGCGTTGGATTTGAAACGTTTTTGGAAGGCTTTACATTATTTGGCCTCTCATCAACCACAATTTTACTTGCTTTTAAAATTTCAATATAAATAAATTTATCGCAAGCGGTAATAAATGGCCTTAGTGTTTTTTGCTGTCCAATACCAATTACTTTCATGCCGGCTTCTCTCAATCTTGTTGCCAAGCGGGTAAAATCACTGTCGCTCGATACAATGCAAAAGCCATCCACTTTTCCGGTGTATAAAATATCCATCGCGTCAATGATCATTGCACTATCGCTGGAATTTTTTCCGGTAGAATAACTGTATTGTTGTATTGGGGTTATAGCGTTTTCTAACAAAACTTTTTTCCATCCCGAAACGGTTGGCTTTGTCCAATCGGCGTAAATTCTTTTAAAGGTAGGGGTGCCGTACTTTGCAATTTCTTCAAACATTTCCTTAACGTTAGTATAAGGTACATTATCCGCATCAATTAATACAGCAAGCCTCAGGTCTTTTATAGCGTCCATTTTTTTGAGTAAATATACGGTTTTGTGGTTGAATGTATTCCGTTGAACGTTATCTGTTTTCGGGCATGGGTTTTCAAAAAATAGCAATTGATCTCTTTAATAGCCAACCGCTTTCTCATTCATTCCGAAATGAATGATCTTTTTATCGGATACTCTTAGTACAAGCGTGAAATCGACGTATGAATTTTGGTAGGCCGCGTTGGTATGCGTAATTAATACCGGCGTTTTTTCTTTTCCTGTAGTTTTAAAATCAAAACCAACCAAAGTAAGGTTAACAACTTTTCCTTCTAACGAATCTACCTGAGATAATGTGTTTTTTATGCCCACCATATTTGAATCGGAAACGTTATTAGGATCAAAAAATAAATTTAAACTATCAAGATCTGAATTTTTTATTTTTAAAAAAAAAAGATCAACCGTTTTTATTAATTTTTGTGCGGTTAATATTTCAGAGATCCTGTATTGATTCTCAAACGACTCTGAATTGGTTTTAACCTTAATTTTAATCGCGTCAAATTCGGTGTAATCCGATTCGGTAAGGTTTTGTATAAAACCCAAAGCCGAAACAGAGGTGATGTAATTTTTGGGATAATCTTTTTTAGTGTTCGCCAGGTTTTCGAGCGACAATACAATTATATTTTGTTTTCCTCCCTGAGCTGTTTCTGTTACCTCTTCAACTGCAAATTTTTCGGCTCCAAAAACCCCGGCAACATTTTCGGCTGCGCTTTCCATAAACTTGTTCGAACATGAAAAAAGTGTGGCCGAGAAAAATAGAATGTAAATGTATTTCATCATAATAAAGGGATGAAGATAGGTAAATAATCTAAAAGTGGATTTAATTATAAGGCATTTTAAATACAACCATATATTACTTAACACGCTGGTAATGGGATTTAACCCGGATTAAGGATCAGGATTTTGATTCGTAATAGAATTACTAATGGATAATTTGGGTTTCATCTAAGTTATTTATAAATTCAAACTCTTTTTAAAAATGAAAACTGCAGTTGCTAAACTTATTTGTTGTTTACTGTTTATTGGCGCATCTGTTTGTGCGCAAAATAAAGACAGTATTACAAAAAAGATCACGCCTAAAAAAGACAGTGTGGTTGCAAAAACTGTTAAGGAAGAATACTTGCCTCCCAAAAAAAGAAAGTACACGTATTTTATTTCGGATCGTTTGTGTACTGATGATAAATTGGATATTTATAAGATAACGCCCGTTGCTCAAAATCCGCATGTTATTATAATTAGAGGGCATTTGGACGTTATCGATAATCCAAAACAAAAAAAGGCGCGCATTACAGTTCACAACGCATCCAATAATGAAATGGTTGGAGTTTATAACACGAATGGGTTTACCGGAAATTATTTATTGGTACTGGTTGCCAACGTAAAATATATTTTTAATGTGGAAGTGAGTGGTTATGGCAATTTAAAAGAAGATGTGGAGGTGCCGTTAAAAATAGATTATGAAATATGTCAGCAGGAAATAAAAATTAAATTAACTGACAAAAAAAAGCCCGCACTGCTTATAAATAATTTTTTTGCCGATGAAAATGAAAAAATGTTTTACATAAAATCATCCGGTGATACAACCCGTACCTTAAGCGATGCCCAGTTGGATGTGAGTGTTGACGGGAAACAAGGGGGCAAAGGCGCAAAAGTAAGCTCAACGATCGACGAACTGGTAAAAAAACAATTAGAGGAAGAGAAAAGAAGGCCCCTCGCAGCCATGAACGCCTTTAAAACAGGGGATCTGGAAGGTGCAGCAAATTTGTACTCAATTATTTTAAAGAACGATCCGGGCGACCCTTTTGTGAATTATTATTATGGCGTAAGTCTTTTTAAATTAAATAAAAATAAATCAAAGGCCATTAGTTGCCTGCAGCTGGCATCGGGATTTAAAGAAGTATATTCTGATGTGTTTTTATATTTGGGAAGGGCTTATCATTTATCGTATATTTTTTCGGAAGCTATTACCGCCTATGAAGAATACAAAAAACGTGTACAGCCGTTACAAGTGCAAAAAAGTGGTGTTGTACAACTGATCGCCAATTGTAAGAACGGTATAGCGCTCATGGCAGATCCGGTAACCATTGAAGTGGTAAAGCGCGCCAAAGCCGACGATAAAAATATCCTTGCGAGTTATCCTCCCGAAATTTTAGAAGAGAGAGCTAGGTACAAAACCGATTTTTTTAATTCAATAATTGATAAAAAGAAAACCGAAAAACTACTGATCACTAATTTTGAAAAGCAAGAATACATACACGCGAGTTATGGCGCAAATGAACAAAACGGAATTGATCTTTATAAGTGCAATACCTTGCCAAGCGGCACGGTAGGAGCAAGCCAGGCCTTGTCAACCGAGATCAACACACCCTTTGATGAAAATTATCCGTACCTGACCAAAGATGGTTTAACCTTTTATTTTTCTTCAAAAGGACATAACAGTATAGGTGGGTACGATATTTATAAATGTACAAGAACGGAAACCGTTAGTCCTTGGTCAAAGCCGCAAAATCTGGGTTACCCCATTAATTCCACCGGCGACGATATTTTATTTGTTCCTTCAGCCTCAGGCCAAGCGGCTTCGTTTTGTTCTAACAGAAAAGGAGGAAGCTTTGAGTACATTGAAATAAAGTTGCCGCAAGGTTCGGTAGCTTCATCGGTAATTAAAGGCAGTTTTGCCACTTTGGATTCTGTTCCAACACGCGAAGCTATTATTACGGTGTATAACGCAAACACGAGCGAACTGGCCGGTGTATACAAAACCAACGCGGCTACCGGCCGATACCTAATGATCTTAACGGCGGGGACAAAGTATGAAATGACGATTGACGCGGAAGGATTTAACGACCTAAAGGCGAGCTTTGAATTACCTGAGAAAAAGAGCGATTTTACTTTAAAACAAATTATAGTATTTAAAAAAGAAGGAATAGAAAAGTCGATCAAAGTAAATAATTATTTTAGAGAAGAAGAAGCAGCGAAAGTAACTTTTGACGATACTCCTAAAGCAAATGTAGCAGGGCATAAGGATAATTCTAAAAAGGAAATTGAAATTGCCACCGATGGAAAAAATAAAAAGATAGATAGAACCGCGGAAGAACGAAAAAAGGATGCTGAGGATCTTGTTTTAGCAAAAAGTTTATTCAGCCAGTCCATATTTCAGGAGGCGGCTTTAATTTATCAAAATCTTGAAAAAAATATTGATCTTGATCCTGTGAGTTCTTATTACTACGGCATGTGTTTATATAATTCTAAAAAAGATAAAAACCCTTGTATAAATGCGCTCGAAGTAGCCTCCACAGGAAAAGTTCCGCCAAATGTATTTTATTATTTAGGCAAAGCAAACCATGAGAGTTACCGTTTTGTTGAAGCCATTAAAGCATATTCTAAATTTAAAGGGGCTGCAAAGCCAGAGGATGTTGAAAAATTGGAGATCGATAAAGAGATCGCGTATTGTAATAGTGGTATTCGTTTAGTAAATAACCCTGTGGTAATGGAAGTTTATGAAAGAAAACATGTGGATAAAAACTCTATGCAAAGTTCGCTCAATCACATAGAATCGGGCGCTAAGGTGCTTGTGCTTACAGATGATATGCGTTCGAGTATTGATAAATTAAAAAATTACAAACCGCTTTTATTTTTATCGGCCGATAAGAATACACTTTTGTATTCAAGTTACGGCGAAGATGAAAGTAAAGGCAAGGACATTTATCGCCTTCGAAAAATGGGAAATGGAAAATGGAGCCCGGTGCCCGAAAATATTAATATCGTTAACAGCGTGCTGGATGAAGAATTTCCTTCGCTATCTAAAGACGGTAAAACACTTTATTTTTCTTCAAAAGGTTTTGACAATATGGGCGGCTACGATATTTTTAAAAGCGTGTGGGATGAAAAAATGGAAGTGTGGCTGGCACCGGTCAATATGGGTTCTCCGATAAATTCACCGTTTGATGATATTTATTATTTGGAGTAGAATTCCAGTTCAATGTATTTATCCAAATAAAAAAAACTGTAACCTCGCCTTATTTTATTTTTTTAATAAAGTTCAATGTTTCGGTAACAAATTCTTTATTAAGCGGCAATTCGGCGTTCGAGTAAATGGATGTTTGCGCTTCTTTATCCATGGTATCGCAATCTTTTAAAACATGGTTCATGTTTTTTATCAGTTTAAGTTCGGCTTTTGGCTGCGCTTTTGATAATAGCTCTGCGTCTTTTTCTTTTACCTGAATATCGGTTGTACCCTGCAGAATTAAAATGGGAATTTTTAATTTTTTTATTTCCGCCTGTGGATCGTATTTAAACCAGGAGGTCATGTATGGCTGAACGCTTGGGCGGAACAAGGCGTTAAGCATGGGCGGTACATTGGGAATGCTGTCTCCTTTTTTTATTTTGTCTATCATGGGGTAAACTATATCCTTTACATTTTGCGGAACTTTTACAAGCTGTTCTTTTATCACTTCATCAGCGGGCCTTCCGGCACCGGCAATTGAAATAAAAGCGCGCACTTTTTTATTTTTAACCGCTGCAACCATCCCTATCAAAGAGCCTTCACTATGCCCGGCAATAATTATTTTTGAGAATTTTTTTTCGGTTGATAAAAGTTCTATCCATTGTTTAACATCGTTTACGTAAAGATCAAAACGCATTTTACTTTCATCTTCCATGGCGTCTTTGCTTTCTCCAACACCGCGTTTATCAAAACGGAGGCAGGCGATTCCGTTCTTTGTAAACTCGTCGGCTAAAAATTTTAAAGAGTTATTATCTCCTGCGGCCCCGTTACCGTTCCTGTCGGTTGGTCCCGAACCCGCTATGAGCAATACCAGTGGAGCATTTTTTACATTTGCCGGAACAGTTAAAGTTCCTTTTATATCTCCTGTGGCGGTTTTTAAAACCAGCTCTTCCTGTGCAAAAAAAGTGAGGGAAGTAAAAAGTAAAATTAAAAGGGCGTACAAATTATTTTTCATTTAAACGAATTAAGAAATTAAATATACAGTTATTTTCATTGTTGTTCGTTAATATTATTGGAAGGTTTGAATTTATTGATGTTTTATCCACCTCTTCCGCCCAAAGGTCTTGGGGCACCCTCTCAAGCGAGGGATACCGGCGGAATCAATAAAATCAAACCTTCCCTGTGTTTTATTTAAAACAAGTGGGATTTAAAGACGGGAGGTTCACCAAGACACCGATTATGATTAATTTTTGTTGTTCGTTCTTTGCTGATGTCTACCATACAAAACCTTTAATGCCACTGATTTCGCAAATTCACACAGATTTTATTCACAGATATTTTTTATTTGTGTTTTTAATCTGTGAAAATCCGTGTAATCTGTGGCAGAGAAATCGGGAATTTATTGTACACCTTAAAAAGCTATCTTTTCAATATCGCGCGCGTAATCGCTTTGAAGGTCTTCGTGCAGGGAAGAAACCAGCGAATTTATTTTTTTTAATTGCTGTTGGTACATATTTATCAGTAGTTGGCTTTTGCCAAAAGGAATACCCGAGTTCTTTAATTTATAACAAAAATAAATATGCAGTTCGGCGGCAACGGCTTTATCATTCAAATATTTGCAATATTTATTGATGATGCGTAATATTTTACGCAAACTTTTTTTTGTGAGATATAAATTGTGCTGTGACCTTAATTCGAAAAAATGAGTGTCAACTTCTTCTTTTACCTCGTTCGCAAAAACGGTTTTGTCGTGCGATTGAAAAAGCAAATAGCCCAAATATTCTTTATTATCTTTTTTATATTTGGCTGCTGCAAGGCATAATTCGGCCAATTCTTTAGCGGGTAGTTGTTGTAATTCTTTTTTAAGATCGGCAAGGCTTATGGTTTTCATTTTAATCCCCTGTCGGTACTATTGCCATCGTTTCAACCATCAACATCACCGTTTTTTTAGGAGCCCTTGGCCTATGCATTACGCCTTTTGTAATAGTTATGCCTTCGCCGGGATTTAATTCAACTGTGCTCCCTTCTAGATCAATTAATAATTGCCCTTCCACAACATAAAAGAACTCATCGTCATTATCATGTTTATGCCAATGGTATTCGCCTTCAACAATGCCAAGCCTTACAACACTTTCGTTTACTTGCGTTAAGGTTTGGTTAAACCATTTATCCTTACAGTCGGCAACCATTTTAGGTATGCTCATTTTTTGAAGGTGCTCAAACTTTATATCGAGTTTGGTAACGTAGTTAAATTGTTTTTCCATTTTATTTTTTTTAAGCGGCTTTTAATATCATCAGAAAGTTAAACGAATTTTTTTATGATTTTTTTAACCGAGTTGCCAATTAGAACCAAAGATAATTACATTTGGTTTAAAATACTAAAACAAAAAAAGGCCTCCGATGCGGAAGCCTTTTAAATATCAAATTAAATGAAAGTGTGAATGGTCACTACTTTTTTTCTTTTTTGCCATCGTCCTTTTCACCTTTTTCAATTTCTTTTTTCAGAAAATTTCCAAGTGAATCAAAAATATAATCTATTTCGTTACACTCTGCTTCATAGGTTATAGTTCCTTTATTGTCGGTGATCTTTGAGGCTTCTTTTATTTTTTTACCGGCCTCGTATTTGTTAAGGTATTCAGTTACCCCTTTTGGTAGATCATTTACCCCAATTTCTGTTTCGGTTTGTAATAACGTTCCGTTTACATCCAATAATGCCGAGGTTTCAACTTTGTTCAGATCAAACTCTGCCTCGTATTCGGCACCTTCTTTTTCCCACTTTTCAACTTTTGAACCCGGGAAACTTTTTTTGAAACCATCTTTTACCGTGGCTGGCACATCGGCTTCTTTCATTTTTTGGGCATATGCACCGCCTACTGCCAAGCTTAATGCAACTATTATTACGAGATTTTTCATTTGTTTATTTTTTTAATTTATTGTAATACAATATTAATATCTGATTCTGTTTAAAATATGAAGTTAGCAATTGTTTTGGTCATAAAAACTAAAACGCATGTGAAAAATTAAAAAAGAATTGTTTGTCTTCTTTTGAAACGGCATAATCAAATCTTAAAATAGTATTTACATTCCATGCGATCCTTAATCCGCCACCTTCCGATACTCTGTAATTTTCAAAATGGCCAATACGATTTAAATCATCCCAAACCCCGCCAGCGTCTATAAAGGGGACAGCGCTAAATGTAAATGTTTGTTTTAATAATTTAAGTTGCGCAAAACGGTAGCGCAGTTCTAAATTGTTAAAGGTCATTACTCTTCCTAAAAAACGGCTTTGTTTAAAACCCCGCAATGTATTAGGCCCGCCAAGCCCCTCAATACTTCCTTCGGATGTCCACTGATCTTGATACTCAAAAAAGGGCGAATCCATTGCGGTGTAACCAAAAGCTGCTCTTCCGGCGATAACAAATTTTTTAAATGTACCCGGTAATATTTTTTTGTAAAAATTAAAATGCGCAAAAGTTTTATTTAAATTAAATGCCGACCCTAAAGCCTTTAATGATAATTCATTGGTTAACTCGGCAAAAATTCCATTGCCGGGATCGGTTTCCAGGTCTCTCGTGTCATAGATCAATCCGGTTTGAATAAAGGTTACAACGCCTTTATTCAACCCAAGTATTTTTCCGGTATTAAAATCTGTTTGAATGAGCGAATTGCATGAGTAAGCAGAAAAATCAACATAAGCAGCCTCATACCCCGCCAGCAATCTTAATTTACCATCCAAGAACGATCGTTCCATACTTACATTTAACACACCTTCTTTTTTTGAATACCCGTTGTAAAATTGATCGGAGCCTGTTAATGATTTTTCGTAATCGCTGTATTTTGCGTTATTAACCGGACCCTTAATGCTATCATAATAACTTAAACCCTGCAAGGATTTTTCGGATGTACCAAAATATAATAAATTAGGATTTACTTCATAACCTCCTTCTAAACGTAGGCGCCACTTGGTGTTTAAAATATATGGCACGTCGAGTTTTAAAAAAAACTCCCGTTGACTCCGTGTTGTGTTAAACAATACAAGAGATAGACTAGCTCTATACGGTGTGTATTCAAAAAAGGGATCGTTTTTTTTTCCGTTAAAAAAAATGGCGCCTTCACCACCGTATCCAAAACCGTTTATGGGATCGCTGCTTAGGTCGGGCGCACCCGTTACATAAATGCCTTCTTTTTTATCTTTTAGGTCTTCATCAGAAAGTTTTTTCTCTTCCGCGATCGCAAAGGGTAATTTAATGGTATCTGAAATGATCTTTAAGCTGTCGCCGGGAGTTTGAGAAAAACTGAAGTAATTTATAAGAAAGAGAAGATAAACAATTTTTTTCACAGCAAGATCTTATCTAGGATAAAAGTATTTATAAATTCTAAAGCAAATTTGTAGCTAACGTGTTAATGGGTGTTAAAAATGATAAGTAAATGTGTGGTAATTGTTACCATAAGAATAAGTGATGCCATGTTTTTGAATATCGGCTACCTGCTTAACAAGCGCCAGTCCCAGCCCGGTTGAATCTGTACCTGACGGGATCTCAGTTGAATTTTCTTTGTAAAAACGGTTGAACAGGTTTTTGCCTTTTGAAAGAAGTTCGGCGCCTGAATTTGAAATTGTAAAAGTTTTCGAATTCAATTCGATATTTATTTTGCCGTTCTCGTTGGTATATTTTATAGCGTTTGATAAAAGATTGGAAACAATTACATCGGCCAGGATCGGATGAATTTTAATGGCAATATGTTCGCTTATATTAGCGGTTAAACCGAGGCTTTTCATATTAATAAGATCTTCATATAATTTTAATTTGTTTTTTAGTATTTCAGTAAGGTCGGTAAATTGATCGAATGTAAATTGATTGTTTTCAATTTTAGCAAGCAATAAAAGTGTTTGGTTTAGTTTGCGTAAACGGTTTGCGGTTTGATTTATTTCAATTATTTGTTTTGTTTGCTCTTCGCTTAAACCTTGAGTTTGCAATAAATTTTCGGTTTTTGTTTTAATAATAGCCAAAGGTGTTTGTAATTCGTGCGATGCGTTTTCGGTAAAGCTTTTTAAATTTTGAAAATTGGTCGATATTTTTTTGGTCATCTTAGAAATGGATGCGGATAGTTCGTCAAATTCTTTTGTGCCCGATCTTTCAAAAGAAATTTCCTGATGTTTTTCAATTTCGTAATTGTTTAAAATGTTAAGCGAACTAAAAAAAGGTTTCCAGGTGCTTTTTAAAAAGATAAAATTAAAACACAGCAAAATTAAGATCAATGAAACAGCAATTATAACAAATGAAGCGGTAATGGTTTCTACCAGATCTTCCGATTCAAAAAGAGGTTTGCTGATGGTGGTTTCGTAATTTTTTCCTGCAAGCTCAATATTAAATTTTAATTGCCGGTATGGCAAAGTTTCATGGTCGGTGGCAATATAAAGCAGGGTGTCGGTTATAGATTCTTTTATCGGAAAAGCAGATTCTTTAAATGAAATGAGTTCATCAACGCTAATGGTTTCTGCGATATTATTTGTTTTTTGAACATGCGAAATGAGCAAAGCTTTTTTCTGAAACAAAATTTCCGTCGCTTCTTCACTCATTATTTTTTTTAATTGAAAATAAAAAATAAATCCGCCCGCCGAAAACACGATCAGTGTAATGATAAGATAACTCAGGGTATTTTTAGTTATTAAGCGCACTATTCTCCAAATTTATAACCCATGCCGTAAACTGTTTTAATATAATCAGCCGAACCCTTATCCATTAATTTTTTACGAAGGTTTTTTATATGTGTGTAAATAAAATCGTACGAATCGCTGCTGTCCATATCGTCTCCCCACAAATGTTCGGCAATCGTTTCCTTGGTTAAAACACGGTTTTTGTTCATAATAAAAAATAAAAGCAAATCGTATTCTTTTTTGGTTAAAGTTAATGTTGCGTTTTTTACAGAGGCCACTTGATCGTCGGGTTTAATGCCAATTTCGTTAAACACTATTTCTTTATCGCCTTCAAAATTCCTTCTTCGTAAAACAGATTTTATTCTGGAATTTAATTCGGCAAGATTAAAAGGTTTGGCCAAATAGTCATCAGCTCCAATATCTAACCCTTTTATTTTATCATCCACCGAATTTTTCGCCGAAATAATGATGATACCCGATTTTGTTTTTGCTTTTTTAAGGGCGTTTACCAGATCAAGCCCATTGCCTCCGGGCAAAGAAATATCCACTAAAATGCAATCGTATTGATATAAGGCTATCTTTTCGCTACCGGCATTAAAGGTTGCCGCAGTTTCGCATATATAGCCTTCCTGTTTTAAATAGTTTACGATAGGGTCCGCCAGTGCTTTTTCGTCCTCTATCAAAAGTAATTTCATTATTCAAATATCAGATCTAATTCTGTTTACAATCTGTTCTGACAAATGTAATCAGATAAAATAAGATCACTTACTTGGATCTGTAAAGTAATAATGTAAATTATTTTCAATAAGATGTAACAAAAGAAGCCTCTTTCGGAATTAACTTTGGTATAGAAAAAATTCATTAAGGAATTTTTCAATTAAAATGAGCCCTATAGAAAGTTTATATTATGCGGTAGGTGAGCTTGCCTATGTGGTTGCTAGCGTTGATGGTCAGATAAAGGAGGTAGAAAGAAAAAAGTTTCACGATATTGTAGCAGCCGAACTGAAACACGATGAATATTATTAAGAAATATCGGACATTATTTTCACTTTATTGGACAGGGATAAGCCCTCGGCAAATGAAACGTATAAAAGGGCCATTAAGCAGGTGCGATTAAATAGCCATTATTTGAGCCCGAAAATGAAAAAAACCTTCATAAGTGTTATGGAAAAAGTGGCCAAACCTTATCCTCATAGCATAAGCGAAGAAACCAAATTGATCAACAAGTTTAAAACCGATATCAGTACCCTAAAGGGGGATCCTGTTTTTTTCGATAAGTAAACCACGAGACCCACCTTTTAACATTTTATTATTCATTAAAATTAATAAAACATGCTTGTTTTTTCGATTGTAAATGTTTATACTTGTTTAATCTTTAGCAACCCTAAAAAAGCTAAACACAAATGAAGAAAACAATTTTTTTACTCTCTGCCATTTTAATAAATGTATGTTTTCATGCACAAACGATTGAGTATGCCAAGAATTCAATTTCCGCTGTAATCACTCCGGCAGGCGTTTTAAAGGGAACTACAGGAGTTGATGCAGGTTATATTTTGTCTAATGGCTCAATTCAAAATGCTGCACATATTACCATTGGTTATATTTTGAATGATGGAACTATACAAAATGGCACACATGCCGTTGCGGGATATGTAACGAATGAAGGAACCGTACAAGACCTTCAGCACAATACCCTTGGATTTGTGATGGAAGATGGTACCGTTAAAAATTCTGCGGGTAGTCCTGTGGCAAAAGCTGCTGGTGTAAATAAGATCTGGGTTGCCGTTTGGTATTTTTTCTTTAAAGTAAATTAAGTATTACAAGCAATAAAATAAATTAATAGTTGATGAAAAAAATTTACAAATTAAATTTTATAAATAGATTGAATAAAGTAAACCTAACAGGCCTTTATCTTTTTTTATTTATTTTGGGCACTGCAGGGTTTAATAATTATTATTCCCAGTGTACAGGAGCAACTTATTCATTTTTAACTTGTGGGGCAACGGGCATAAATGGCCCCACTCAAGCGCAGGTTAACGCGGCTTATATAGCGAGTAACTTAAATGGTTCGGTAGTTTGTACAGCAGGTATTCAAAATTTTGTGGTGCCTGTTACAGGAAGTTATTTAATAACTGCGGCAGGCGCCGGCGGTGGTAACGCCAACGGGTTTGGAGGTAGAGGAAGAATTGTGCAGGGAACCATAAATTTAATTGCTGGGCAAACCTTAAAAATTATTGTAGGGCAAAAGGGAATTTTAACCACTTCATCAGGCGGTGGCGGCGGTAGTTATGTTGTTAACGCTGCCGGAAATAATACAATACTTGTTGGTGGAGGCGGAGCGGGCTTTGTTGGAGCGCTTGGCGCAGCAATTCCAAGTTCAGATGGAAATATTGGTACTGCCGGAAATAACGCAAACGATTTTGGTGGAGGTGGCGGGCTTGGAGGTATTAACGGAAATGGTGGTACCGGCGCAAATGGAGGATGGGGCGGTGGCGGTGGAGGATTTAATACCGATGGTACAGATGCCAGTGCTTGTGTAAATACAAGGGGTTTTTGTTTCTTAACCGGTGGTTTAGGGGGAAATACATGTAACAATACCACGGGTGGTTTTGGCGGCGGCGGCGGAACGCATGGTAACACCGGCGGCGGCGGCGGCGGCGGCGGATTTTCAGGCGGCGGCGGATCAACACAAAATTTAGTAAATAGTGTTGGCGGCGGTGGTGGAAGTTTTTTTAACGCTACAATGACCGGTACTGTAAATGTTGGGGTTAATTTAAATGATGGTTTTGTAACAATTACTCAACCTTCACTTTCACCTTGCGTTGGTATGCCAACTCCAGGATCAGCGGCAGCAAATCCTACACTGGGTTGCGCGTCTTTTACAACAAATTTATCTTTAACCGGCGCCGTTCCGGGATGTAGTTTAACTTATCAATGGCAAAGCGCACCTGCGTTAGCGGGGCCTTACGCAAACATTGTTGGCGCTACAGCAAGTAGCACAAGCGTTCCAAATCCGGTAACAACATTTTACCGTTGTATTGTAACATGCGCGGGTAATAACGCTACAAGCACACCTGTACAAGTAAGTAATGTGCCATGTTCATGCGCGGGAGGAACTTATTCGTTCACAAACGCCGGCGCTACCGGTCTTACCGGGCCAACTCAAGCACAGGTAAATGCTGCATACCTTGGAACAAGTTTGGCCGGTTCGGTGGTTTGTCCTTTAGGTATCCAGAGCTTTGTTGTTCCAACCAGCGGAAATTACCAGATCATAGCCGCCGGCGCGGGTGGTGGTAATGCTAACGGTTTTGGAGGAAGGGGAATAATTGTACAGGGAAATATAAATTTAACTGCCGGACAAACTTTAAAAATAATTGTTGGGCAAAAAGGAATTCTAACTAATTCGTCAGGGGGCGGTGGCGGAAGTTACGTAGTTGATGCGGCAGGAAATAATACTTTACTTGTTGCAGGTGGAGGTGCCGGATTTGTTGGCGCTCTAGGTGCTGCAATACCAAGTTCAGATGGAAATATTTCAACAGCCGGGCAAAACGCGAATGATTTTGGCGGCGGCGGCGGAGTAGGTGGTATTAACGGAAACGGCGGTACCGGTGCTAACGGTGGCTGGGGCGGCGGTGGCGGTGGTTTCAATACAGATGGAACCGATGCTAGCGCGTGTTTTAATACAAGAGGTTTTTGTTTTTTAACCGGCGGTGCCGGAGGAAATACGTGTAACAATACAACAGGCGGTTTCGGCGGCGGCGGCGGAACGCATGGTAACACCGGCGGCGGTGGCGGCGGCGGCGGATTTTCGGGCGGCGGCGGATCAACACAAAATTTAGTAAATAGTGTTGGCGGTGGTGGCGGAAGTTTTTTTAACGCGGCAATGACGAGCACTTCTACAACAGGATATACCGTAGGAATGGGTTTTGTTACAATTATTCAACCTTTTCTTCCGGCATGTGCGGGAACGCCAACAGCAGGTAATGCTGTGGCTAATCCATCTACATCTTGTGTTTCTTATACATCTAATTTAACCTTAGCAGGCGCTGTTGCAGGTTGTAATCAAACTTATCAATGGATGTCGGCTCCAGCCCCGGGTGGGCCATATACGGCTATTCCGGGAGCAACACTAATTTCAGCGAATGTAAATGTTACTGTAACAACTTATTATCAATGTACATTATCTTGCAGTGGTTTTACAGCGGTAAGTGGCACGGCAACAGCAGCCATTCCGCCTTGCGTAGGAACACCAACTGCCGGTAATTCGGTTGCTAACCCTACTACAGGTTGTAGCACCTTTACAACCAATTTAAATTTAGTGGGTAATGTTGTTACCTGCGGACTGACATATCAATGGCAAAGCGCACCGGCACCTGGCGGTCCTTTTTCAAATATCGCAGGTGCAACCTCTCCAACAGCTAGTATCAGTAATAGTATAACAACTTATTATCGTTGTATATTATCTTGCGGTGGTTCAACTGCATCGAGTTCAACGGCAAGTTGCGTAAATACAGGCTCCTGTGTAATTTGTCCTGCTCAGCTTGATAACGCGGTAGCGGCAAATGGAGCGAGTACATTTACCATGGCAACTAATTTTCCGAACGAATTGGTAATGATCACTTATGCGGGTTGGAATGGCCCGGGTTCAGGTCCTGTTACGGTAGATGGGGTTAACGCTACGCTTGTAAGTATTGCAAACAATGGTAATTCCGGTACAACCGAAGTATACGCTAAAACAGTGGCGGCCGTTGGAGTACATACAATAATTTGTACAGAAACCGGGTACAGTTATCCGCCATATGGCATAAATTTTTCCGCAGGTTTTTATGTAACCGGCGGATGTGCCTTAACTCTTGCAAACATTACAACAACCGTTGTAAATACAATTGCGTGCGTAACCGGAGGAAGCATTGTGGCAACCATTGTTACTGCACAACCAAATACCTTAGTTTATACTTCTGCTGAAATAAATAATGGGCAGGGGGGAAATTTTCCAATTGCATGGACTAACGCAAACTTCCTTGGTAGCTGGCACATTGGTAATGGCATTGATGCTGGCCATGGCTATACGGTTGAAGCAGTTGCGGGCACTTATTCTGTTGTTGCCACCAATACATCTTTGCCGAACAATGGTTGCGGTGGTTTAACCATAATATTGGTTGGTATTACGCCTTGCTCTTGCGCAGTGCCTTTACCGGTTGGTGTAGATAAATTTGAATGCATTCAAACAAGTGAAGGAATGAAACTAAATTGGAAAGTGTCTTCTGAATCAAAGAGCAGTTATTATACAATTGAACGTTCGCCTGATGGTAGTTCTTTTGCGCCGATAGCAAAAATAAATGCTTCCGGAACATCACAAATTGTTAAGGATTATTATTATGTAGATTCGGATGCACGTAACGGAAATAATTTTTACAGGTTAACTGATACGGAACTGGATGGAAGTGTTCATACATACGATATAATAGGCTGTAACCTGCACAGTTCGTTGAATGTAACCATGTACCCTAATCCCAATTCGGGGGCTTTTAAATTACTCATCGATAATCAAAATGATATTTTGGAATTAAGAATAATGAATTCGCTTGGTAAGATCGTAAGTGTACAGGCCGTTAGTAAAGGTACCAACGAAATAAATATGAGTGGCATGGCGAAAGGGTTATATTATTATTCTATCTATCAAAATAACCAATCAATTAAAGCCGGTAAGATAGCGGTTGATTAATAAAGTATTTTTTAAACAAAAACCTTCGGAAGAAAATTCCGGAGGTTTTTTTAGTTTCAGGCTGATTTTTAATTGATCCAAGTGCTTTGTTATAAAAATTGCAGCAAAGAGATCAACAAATAGTTATTCAGGTAAATAAAAAACTATAAAGTACACGAGTAATTAAGAATGGAGCCCTTAAAAGTTTAAAAAGAAGGATAATAGGGAAACGAAGCTGTTACAACAAGAGGAGGAATGCGGCATAGTAAATATTTATTCAACCTTATCGAACCCTTTTTTTAAATAGCGTTGAAGCCATGCCTTGGCCATATCCAATTCATCGCTGTTTGGTGTTTCGCCGGTTTTATCGGGGCTGCTACTTGCAACTGCATTAATTGGAGAATTGGAACTCCTATGATGTTCTTCTGTTTGCTCAGTTACTACTTTTTCAGTTTCAACATTTTCTAAACTTTCAGTTTTAACTTCTGCCAAACTTTCAGTTTCAATTTCCTCAGCTGTATTTATATCAGTAATAATTGTTTCGTTTTCAATTATCGTTTCTATTTCAAGAAGTTTCTCAAATACTTCTTCTTCAATTTGAATATTTTCGGATTCGGTTTCCACCTCTATTACCTCAACGATTTTTTTCTGTTTAATTTTTGGAGTGAGTATTATTTGTGATTCCTTTACCACGGGATGAATTCCTTTTGCTTTGTTTTTTTGGATCAGATGCTCATCAAAAGATCTTAATTTAATAGAGGCAGCATCAAGTTTTGTTTGAACTTTCAAAATAAGCGAAATAGCCTGCCGTAACTCGTACTTTTCGGTATCATTGTTCCCGTATAATTTATCCATTTCTTCATTAACTCTGGATAATAGGGCAGGTAGCTGCTCATTAATGTTTTGTTCGTAAGCTTTTTTATCAATACTGTAATATACCCTGCATTTATCGGCACAAAACTTTCCAAAAGGTTTTGCCGCAACAAAATGATGCCCACAATAAATGCAATTCTTCTCAAAGACCCTACTATTTTTTGTCATTATTACAGAATAGAAAGTAAAGATATAATTATTACGTAATTAAAACAAATTGCGTAATATTAATTATCTACCTTAACTACTTTGATAGCAAATTTAAAAAAAGTATATTAAGTTATTACAAAAAAAAGTGATTATAATACGTTATTTCGATATAATTGCTATTATTAACTACTCGACCCCTTAAACTTGAATTATCGTTATTATGAAATAAAATTGTCTTTTTATAGATCGAAAATTGATAACTTACAGATATAGATTCTGCCCATTTTTGACATTATTCCGTAATATTTATTGAAATTTATATTATTATTACGAAATAATATTTTTATATATAGTATATTAGTAAAATGGGAAAATATCTTCCAAGGAAATGAATATAATGATTAAATTAATTGAGTTATTACGTAATAATAAATTCATGATTCGATAGAGTATATCGTTATTACCAAAT
Source organism: Bacteroidota bacterium (assembly GCA_025360565.1). Classification (GTDB taxonomy): domain Bacteria; phylum Bacteroidota; class Bacteroidia; order B-17B0; family Aurantibacillaceae; genus Aurantibacillus. The sequence continues at coordinate 8,043 of JANYBY010000132.1, read as the reverse complement.
TAAAAATACTTATATTTAACCAGCGAAAGCGCTAAGTTAAAAACTAAATAAGAACTGTCCTTTCTTTCTGATATTGAATAATTTTTTTCTAGTAGGTAGAGTAAACCAACTGTCATAATCCATTTCTATGCATTTTAATGGATACAATGAGAAAAAAAAATAATTCAATTGTAAATTTAAAATTGGTTGGTTTTACAAAAGTTACTCCCTCAATACTTTTGCCACTACTTTACCGGCACAACTCCCTTAATTCTTAACCATATAAAACGCCTGAATAGCGAATACTCAATTTATTTTCTCTTAAGACAAATACTTTTATAACAATAGCAAAAAGATCTTTATGAACACCAATGAAAGTGAAAAACAGAAACAAGATTTAATTATTACGGTTGACATACTCGAAATATTGAAACTGTGTTATTTAGAATGTGGTAGTCGCTTAATGAATTAAATATAATTTTCATTTACTGTATATTTAAAGAATATACCCCAACCAATTTAATTAATTCAACATTAAATAAAATAATTTTTATGTAAAAAATCGCATCTTTGCAATCAATTAGCTCATTCGTTTGTCCCGATCGTTTTCGGGAAGTATACTTACACAATGCCCCGCCTTCACATAAAGTTATGGCGGAGAAGCCCAGGTGTTGGAATGGTATACAAGTACGCTTGAGGTGCGTATGCCGTAAGGTGTGGGAGTTCGAGTCTCCTCCTGGGTACTAAGCCGGAAAACCCCTGATAAAGCGTTATTTATCAGGGGTTTTTGGTTCGAGTTCAAACAAGAAATAGTCTAGGCATACATACTAATTATTAAACTTAAACGTTTAAAAAAAAGCAATATGCATCAGTATTTTAAATATGCGGTAATTTCCCTTCTTTTTTATTTCATTTCATCCTGTAAAAAGGATGAAAAACTTATTAAACTTCCAATTGAAAAAATAGCCACTTCTGTTAAAATTGAGGTACTTGTTAAAAACCTGCAGTTGCCATGGGGAATGGCCTATTTACCCAATGGGGATTTTATTTTTACGGAACGGCCGGGAAAAATTAATCTTTTAAAAACAGATTCATCATCGTATTACACCGTCATGTTCAGGCAGGTTATTGGTGGCACCGAGGGCGGGTTAATGGGCATCGCCATCGATCCTGATTTTAATACTTCGCATTACATTTTTATTTATGAAACAACGGATAGTAACAGGGTGGTAAGGTTAAAAATGGAAAACGACCTTTTAACCCAGGATAAAATAATTTTAAGAGGTATTCTTAGGGCGGCAAATCACGATGGGGGCGTAATAAAATTTGGTCCGGATGGTTATTTATACGTTGGAACAGGCGACGCTACTTTACCTAACCTAGCACAGGATAAAAATTCGATGAATGGAAAAATACTGCGAATAGATAAAGATGGTAATGCTGCTCCGGGCAATCCATACAACAACAAAGTATGGAGCCGGGGTCACCGAAATGTTCAGGGTTTTTCGTGGACAAGCAACGGAAAAATGTTAGCTACTGAACATGGCCCTTCGGGCGAATTTGGTTGGTGCTGCCACGATGAAATTAATTTAATTGAACCCGGAAAAAATTATGGATGGCCTTTAGCACTTGGCGGCACCGAAACAGATTCGTTAACCCCGCCTTTGGCTCAGTCCGGATTTGATACATGGGCTCCTTCGGGTTGCTTTTTTGTAAAAGAAGGCAAGTGGCAAAACAGCTTGCTTGTTTGCGCTCTCAAAGGCCAAAGAATTGTTCGCTTTAGTTTAAATGCTTCCGAATCGCAAATTACTAACGTGGCCGATACGCTACAAGGACAGTTTAACAGATTACGAAATATTATTCAGGCACCGGATGGGGCTTTAATTTTTTGCACTTCTAACATTGGTACCATTAACCCGCCATTAGCAGGGGATGATAAAATTTATCGTTTGTATATCAAATAACACCGTATTTGGATGTTTTCTCCAAATTAATTATTATATTTGTCGCCCGTTTAAAAGCCGCTGTTGGCACAATGCCGAGAATGCTGTAAACCTTAATTAAAACCATAATAGAATGAGCATTTTATTAGATTTCGTAAAAAAGCAGTTAACTGCTACAAGCAACCACCCAAAATTTAAAGCAGGAGATACCATTACCGTATCTTACAAAATTAAAGAGGGGGATAAAGAACGTATTCAGCAATTTACAGGTGTAGTTATTCAGCGTAAGAACGAAGCTGCAACCGCATCCTTTACCGTTCGTAAAATGAGTAATGGAGTAGGTGTAGAGCGTATCTTCCCTATATCATCACCGTTTATTGATAAAATTGAAGTGAATAAAGTGGGCGTTGTTCGCCGCGCTAAATTATTCTACTTACGCGAACGTACAGGTAAAGCTGCACGTATCCGCGAAAAAATTCAAACTGCAACCGAGCCTAAAGCATAAGATATTTTTTTTCAAAACGATCCCGTTCAGGTTAACCCGGAACGGGATTTTTTTTGCTTTTAACTTTGGTAACAAAATTTAGAATTTTGCCAAAGTTCAAGTTAGAAGCAAAAAAAATGGCTGTCTCGTTAAAACGAGACAGCCATCTTAATTATAAAATTTTAATTCTTTATTTGGTAAAATCCAAAGGGTATGAAACACCTTTAATAGTAACAGTTCCCGCGTTATCGCATGGAACGCTTCCGTCTTCAGCGCCAAACTTAATTAACCTTGGGTCAGTTATTCCGCTTGTAGTAAACGAAGCGATACCGTTAACAAACGGATGCCATTCTGAATAAACAGGTGTAATTGAAATTGGAACAGTAACCGAAGAAACAACACCTAAAACTTTATCAGGAGTACAGGCAAAATTTCTTTGTAAAGGATAATTTGGATCAATTGTAAAAGAATAATTTTTTGAGGCCGAAGTAAAACCGGTAATAACACTTGATGTAGTTGGACAGATATACTCAATAGTAGCACCTGTTGGACTTAAAGTTGAAGTGGCCCAAACAATGGCGTATAGTTTATTTGGATTAAAAACTGAAGCAGTTGTACTGTTAGATAACTTTTTATTGAATGTGCCTTTCCAAGTTAAATCAAGAGTTGCATCAGCAATGTTATCAATTGTAAAATCACCTGTAACATCCCAATTTAAAGCTTCAGTACCCGGGTTGTATGAACCTGCCATCTTGTTAGTTATCTTCATTGGAGTTACATCATCAATCAACCAACCGTCAACTTGGTAGTTGTTTAGTTTAATTTCTCCAACCCAAAAAGGCTGACGATAAAACTTAGCCGATTGTGTAGAGGCAGTGTAAGTTAACGAGATAGTGCCATTGCGTTTTTTACCATCTTTACATAAACAAGAGTTTGTCCATGTAGCGGTTAAAATTTTGTTAGTTGTATCATTGCTTATTAAACAATTACCGGTATTGCCAGGCGCCAAAAAATTTGTGTTGGTAATACTTCTGTCTCCTATATAACTGCATATAATTTCCAGATCAGTTATAGCCGAAGTGGCATAAACAGCATCTTTAGATGTTTTAAAAGTTGGAGCCTCTGTTGACTCAGTATCAGCCGGAGGGGGCGTGTTAGTTTTTTTGTTACAGCCAACTGCAAATAAAATTGCGACAGCTAAAACCGAACATCCTAATGTAATTTTTTTCATTTTATTAAACGTTTTTGAAATAATTTGTTGCAATTTAGCATAAATATTTCAAAGTACAAAATTTGTTAATTGAATGCTTTATTTACCCAATAGTAAAATAAATTTAGGCCTTAATGTGTTGGCAAAACGAGCTGACGGTTTTCACAATATTGAAACTGTTTTTTACCCTGTAAATTGGCGCGATGCCCTTGAAATTATTGAAAATAAGGATGATAGCCAGGCATTTAGATTTTCGGCAAGCGGTTTGCCCATTAATAGCAGTTTAAACCAAAACCTTATTTATAAAGCATGGCAACTTGTTTCGGCTTTAAGGCCCATTCCGCCAATTAAAGTTCATTTGCATAAAAGTATTCCCATGGGGGCAGGATTGGGTGGTGGCAGTGCCGATGCGGCTTTTTTTATTAACCTGTTAAATCAAAACTTTAACCTGAATTTACAGGAGGACGAAAAAATGGAGATCGCATCAAAAATAGGAAGTGATTGCGCTTTTTTTATTACTAACAAACCCGTTTTTGCTCAAGGTAAAGGCAATGAATTTTCCGAGATCAAAATAGACCTAAGCGGATATTATATTTTGGTTGTTTATCCCAATATTCACAGCAATACAGCCGAAGCATATCAAAATTTAAAACCCTCTATCCCGTTGCACGATCTTAGATCTGTTATAGAGAACCGGCCAATAAGCGAATGGAAAAATTTACTTACGAATGATTTCGAAAACTCTGTTTTTAATAAATACCCTCAAATAAAAGAACTTAAACAATTACTTTATCACAACGGCGCCCTTTATGCATCCATGAGCGGCAGTGGCAGCGCGGTTTACGGACTATTTACTAAAAAACCGGATATAAAATTACCCGCTTCCTTTCAATACTTTTTACAAAATCCCCTTTCAAAAATTTTGTTTTGATAAAAAACTACTTTCCTTTGCAGGCTTTAAATTCTTAAATTTAAAATCGTAATTCTTAGATCGATATGCTAATACAAAAATTTGGCGGAACAAGCGTAGGCTCTGCGCAAAGGATAAAAGACCTGGTAAAACTTACGGTTAACCCAACGCCAAAAATTGTTGTGCTAAGTGCCATGAGTGGTACCACAAACGCATTGGTTGATATTAGCAACGCGCTTTATGCAAAAGATGTTCAAACTGCTAAGACCCTGCTTGAAACGCTGAAGAAAAAATATATTAAGGAGATCTCGGAATTGTATTCAAAACCCGAAAGTTTAAATAAAGCGGAACAGCTGTTAAATAATCACTTTAACTACATGCACGCTTTTACACTGGATATGTTTACAGCCAACGAAGAAAAAGCCATTCTTGCACAGGGAGAATTGCTAAGCACCGCCATGTTTCATTATTATTTGGAAGAGATAGGGGTGGATTCCGCCCTGCTCCCCGCGCTTAATTTTATGCGTTTGGATGATAAGGATGAACCCGATATGGCTTCAATCGAAAAAAATATTTTGGAAGAAATTAAAAAACATACCGGCCAAAAATTACTAATAACACAAGGTTACATTTGCCGAAATGCATTTGGCGAAATTGATAATTTAAAACGCGGAGGCAGCGATTATACGGCCTGCATTATTGGCGCGGCAATAAAAAGTTCCGAAATACAAATATGGACAGACATAGATGGCATGCACAATAACGATCCGCGAATTGTTTCAAAAACGCACCCCATTAAACAATTAAGTTTTGATGAGGCGGCCGAGCTGGCTTATTTCGGCGCAAAAATTTTGCATCCAACTTGTATCCTGCCTGCGCAAAAACGCAATGTGCCTGTACGGTTAAAAAACACTATGCAGCCCGAAGCTGAAGGTACTCTTATTGCAAATATTGCCACCACAGAAGGCATTAAAGCAGTTGCGGCTAAAGACGGCATTACAGCCTTAAATATTAAAAGCGAACGAATGCTTTTGGCACATGGTTTTTTGCGCGCGGTTTTCGAGATTTTTGAACGTCACAAAACCTCTATTGACATGATCACAACAAGCGAGGTGGCGGTATCCTTAACCATTGACAGCAATAAATACTTATCAGAAATTTTAAAAGAATTAAAAGATATTGCCCATGTTGAGGTAGAAGAAAACCAAACCATTATTTGCATTGTTGGCCAATTGCCAAAAGATAAAGCGGGTTATGGCTTTAAAGTTTTAGAGGCCTTAAAAGATATTCCTTTACGCATGGTTTCGTACGGAGGTAGCTTAAATAACATTTCGGTATTGGTGCATGGCAACTTAAAAAAAGAAGCCCTGGTAGCTTTAAATAAAGGATTGTTTAATTATAATTAAAAAGGAACCGTCATTCCGACGAAGGAGGAATCTGTTCTTCTGAGATAAAGAATGCTGTAAAAGAAAAAATATGTTTACTCTCAAACACCTCGATTTATTCGACAGCCTTGAAACTCCTTTTTATTTTTACGACTTAGAGATCTTAAATAAAACCCTGGAAGCCGTAAAAAAATCGGCACCAAAAAGGTATCATGTTCACTATGCCCTTAAGGCCAACGCGCATCCCGATCTTTTAAAGATCATAAAAAACCATGGGTTTGGGGCCGATTGCGTAAGCGGCAACGAAGTTAAACGGGCTGTTGAATGCGGGTTTGATAAAGAGATGATCGTTTTTGCAGGCGTAGGCAAAAGCGATAAAGAGATCAATTATGCATTAGACCATAATATATTTTGTTTTAATGTTGAAAGTATTCCCGAACTTAAAGTAATAGATGAACTGGCTCGTAACAAGAACGTAAAAGCTAATATTGCCTTACGCATTAATCCGAATGTGGACGCTTACACCCACAAATACATTACTACCGGTTTAGAGGAAAATAAATTCGGCATTAACCCTTATGAGTTCGATACGGTTTTAGAAGAAATAAAAAAATTGCCCAACCTTAATTTTAACGGTTTGCATTTTCATATAGGCTCGCAAATAGGCGATTTAAAGCCTTTTAAAAATTTATGTTCGCGGGTGAACGAGATCAATAAATGGTTCATACAAAAAGGGTACTTGCTTCCAAACATTAATGTTGGCGGGGGCTTAGGCATTAATTACAAAGAGCCCGATAAAGAAGCTGTTGTTGATTTTGAAAGTTACTTTAAAGTGTTTAGCACTTCGTTAGAATTAATGCCCCAGCAACAGGTGCATTTTGAGTTGGGACGTGCTTTCATAGGGCAATGCGGTAGTTTAATAAGCCGGGTACTTTACATTAAAAACGGAATCAATACCAATTTCGCTATTTTAGACGCGGGTATGACAGAGCTCATCCGTCCGGCATTATACCAGGCCTATCACAAAATTGAAAACGTAACCTCCATTCTAAAAATCATCCCGATAGTTATCGGGACTAAAAATCAACAATTAATTAAATACGATATTGTAGGCCCTATCTGCGAAAGCAGCGATTGCTTTGGCAAAGCGGTTGAATTACCTGAAACAAAACGTGGAGATATTATAGCCATACGAAGTGCCGGCGCTTATGGCGAAGTAATGAGTAGCCAGTATAATTTAAGGGAGAAGATAAACTCGTATTTTCTTTAGTTATTTACAATTTAAAAATTGACGATTGACAATTGTGTTCTCCTTCAAAATTATCAATTGTATATCGATAAAATTGTAAATCTTAAATTGTGCCACCTTGTCATCCAAAATGCCAAATTTTTATTTTTTTTTGACCATTTTGACTAAATTTTTCTAAAAAACCCGCTTGGTACGGTTTATGAAGTTAACTTCGCGGAAAAATCCTGAAAAATGGATTATTATTCATCATAGCATTGAATTCTAAAAATCGATAATTTATTAATTCTAAAATAAAGTAACATGGCAAAGTCAAATGTAAATGTAAAACCTCTGGCAGACAGAGTGCTTGTTGAACCGGCCGTGGCCGAAACAAAAACTGCAGGCGGAATTATTATACCCGATACCGCAAAAGAAAAACCAATGAAGGGCAAAGTAATTGCGGTTGGTAACGGTAAACCCGATGAACCAATGACCGTTAAAGCGGGAGATACCATCCTTTATGGAAAATACGCCGGTACAGAAATTCATGTGGAAGGCAAAGAATATTTAATTATGCGCGAAAGCGATATTTACGCCATCATCTAAGAGACAGAAGAGTCAAGACAGAAGAGACACAAGACAGATGATGTCTTGATTCGTTTAAGTCTTGCGTCTTGCATCAAAAAATAAAATCTAAAATTCATAAAATCTAAAATTCAAAAAAATGGCAAAAGAAATAACCTTTAATATAGAAGCCCGCGATGCTTTAAAACGCGGTGTTGACGCTTTAGCTAACGCGGTAAAAGTTACTTTAGGTCCAAAAGGACGTAATGTGATCATCGATAAAAAATTTGGTTCACCTCAAATTACAAAAGATGGGGTAACTGTGGCAAAAGAAATTGAA
>JANYBY010000113.1 GCA_025360565.1 Bacteroidota bacterium | reverse complement strand
CGGGCGGTAAATACTGGCAGCAGCGTGCCGATTATGATATTGATGTTACACTGGATGAAAAAAATCTGAAAATAATCGGAACCGAAACAATCACCTATCACAACAATGCACCCGAAAGTTTAACTTATTTGTGGCTGCAGTTGGATGAAAACATACACGACCCTAATTCGGATAATAATTATTTTGATGAAAATACAATCTCACACAATTTAACGACCAATGAATTAAAAAGTCTGCAAATGAAAGAACGGCTGCAAGGTTACGGCGATAAAATTACAAGTGTAACCGATGAAGCAGGAAAGCCTTTAAAATTTACCATTAACCAAACCATGATGCGTGTTGATCTGCCAAAACTTTTGGCATCAAAAGCAAAAACAAAATTTATTGTAAAGTGGAATTATAAAATTCCGAACCGTTTGGATATTGGCGGACGGGGCGGCTACGAATTTTTTCCTGAAGACGGAAATTGTTTGTTCACGCTTTCGCAGTGGTACCCGCGCATGTGTGTGTACAGCGATTTTCAGGGATGGCAAAATAAACAGTTTACCGGTCGAGGAGAATTTGCTTTGGCTTTCGGAAATTTTAAAGTGAAGATGACCGTGCCTTCAGATCATTTAGTATGCGCTACAGGTGAGTGCCAAAATTATCAGCAGGTTTTATCGCCCGCTCAATACGCAAGATGGCAAAAAGCACAAACCGCCACTGAGCCTGTTGAAATTAGTTTGTTAGAAGAGGCAACTGCGGCCGAAAAAACAAAATCAGAAAAAACTAAAACATTTATTTTTAAAGCCGATAGCGTGCGCGATTTTGCATGGGGCAGTTCGCGAAAATATATTTGGGATGCCATGCCTGTAAAGTGCGAAGGCAAACGTGTAATGTGTATGAGTTTTTATCCGAAAGAAGCGTATGGTTTGTATAGAAAATATTCAACCAAAGTAGTGGCGCATACTATTAAAACATATTCTAAATACACCATTCCATATCCTTATCCCGTTGCGCAAAGTATAGAAGCCGCGCAGGGAATGGAATACCCAATGATCTGTTTTAATTTTGGAAGAACAGAAAAAGACGGAAGTTATACCGAAGGCACAAAGAACGGAATGATATTGGTAATTATTCACGAAGTGGGTCATAACTTTTTTCCGATGATCATTAACAGCGATGAACGTCAGTGGACCTGGATGGACGAAGGCTTAAATACATTTGTGCAATTTTTAACCGAGCAGGAATTTGATGTTAACTATCCATCGCAAAGAGGTCCTGCTCATAAAATGGTTGATTATTTTCGTTTGCCTAAAAAAGATCTTGAACCTATAATGGTGAATAGCGAGAACATACATAACTTTGGCGCAAACGCTTATGGCAAGCCGGCTACAGCGCTTACCGTTTTACGCGAAACCGTAATGGGCCGGGAGTTGTTTGATTTCTCCTTTAAACAATATTGTTCGCGTTGGGCATTTAAACATCCGGAGCCCGCTGATTTTTTTAGAAGTATGGAAGATGCCAGCGCCGTTGATCTTGATTGGTTTTGGAGAAGCTGGTTTTACGATACAGATCCCGTAGATATTTCTCTAGATACGGTTAAAGCTTATACCATTGTAAAAGGACAAAAAGTAAAAGTGGAAATGGATACTATGTACACGCTTTTAAAACAACCTAAGGGTTACGAATTTATTACCCAAATAAGAAATAAAGAAAGCGGACTTAAATCTTTAGTGGATATTGATACTACCTTGAGGGATTTTTATTCTCACTATAACCCAAAGCCGCCGGTAATTAAAGAAATAAAAGATCGTAACGATGGCATTGAAGAAATGCCCGACAGCGCCTTTATTAAATTTGAAAATAAATTTATTTACGAAATTAAATTCTCGAACAAGGGTGGTTCTGTTATGCCCTTGATTATTCAGTTTAATTACGTTGACGGAAGCAGTGAGATAGAAAGAATAAATGTTTACGTTTGGCGCAAGAACGAAAAAGAAGTAGTGAAAACATTTTTAAAGAATAAAAAAGTAGCTTCCATTATTTTAGATCCATATAAAGAAACCGGCGACGTTAATGAAAAAAATAATACGTGGAATATAAAAACCGAGCCCGGCAGGTTCGAGATCTTTAAAGCAAAATCAGCCAAAGGTCGTGGGCAAAGCACAGGAGGAAATCCTATGCAGAAAGCGATGGGAAAGTAGCATCTATTTCTGATTTAAGAAGCTAAAAAAACCTCAGCCGGAATTCCAAATTCAATGTGAAATAATTTTGCCAATTCAAGGGTTAAGGGTTTTCTTTTATTCAAAAGGGCCGATACGTATCCTTTAGACCCAAATTTTCCGACCAGATCTTTATTTTTCAATCCCTGCTCTTCCATTTTTTGTTTAATTACCTCTATCGCATCCGGATAAGGAATAGAATAATGCTCATCCTCGTATTGTTTTATTAATAACAATGCTACTTTTAACTTTTCTCCTTCACTTGAGTTAGGCTTCACCTTTTTATCAAATAGATCATCAACCCATTCTAAATAGGCATTGTATTCCTTTTTGGTTGTAATAGTTTTAAGCTGCATTTTTATTTTTTATATTTAATATTTTCAACATTTATTTTATCATACTCCGCATGAGTTCCGAACCATTTAATTTGAACTGCTTTAAAGCCAAAAACCATTCTCACAACCAATCTATAATTGTTTCCCATAATATTAAACACTACCCTATCATCGCCAACAATACTTGCATTTCCATATTCCCTTTTTAAATCATTAAAATTTTTAAACTCGCTTCGTTCGATTTCATAATACCACTCAAATAAAGCGTTAGCTGCCGTCGGGTACTTTTTGCAATATTCCAGCAACGTTCTTCTTGTAATAATATTAAACACTGTGCAAATATATTAAAAGTTTTCTAATAGAAAACTTTTTTTAACTTATTTAACAGTCACTTTAATGATCGGGAAATCCCTTATTTCACCACCCGGCGCAATTACTTTAATATTTTCAAAATATACTTTGCTCCCTTTTTTTACTTTTCGTATTGCCGCAATGGCCTCGACACTTAACGAACCACCACTGCATTTATATTCATCGCTTACACCTTTGGGGGCATTAAAGGTGAACATGGTAAACTCTTTGATCTTAAAAGGGGCGTTATATTCAAAACCCGTATTGTCAACACCAATTCCACCGATCATGTAAGCCACACTTTTGTCTAGTTCTAACAATCCTGTTGTTACTTTTCCCGCCACTTTTAAAGGGGGGCTTGGCAAGGCTTTTACCCTGAATATTTTTGGCGCACCCTGCGCTCGCAAACCTGTTTCGGTTTTTTGCATTACGGTTACAGCGCAAGTGCCACTGCTTGTAACTTTAGCAATGTACTTGCCGTTGCCCTGATTAATTAAACTTGCGCCGCCCCCACTTACACTCACTACCAGATCTGTTGGCGCCACCCCGGCCGCTGAAACACTGATGGGATTTTCTACCCCAATATACATTACGTTCATTTTATCGGCGCTCACCGCCACGGCCGAGTTAGCAACAACATATTCGTTATCGTACTTAAAATATTTGTAAGTACCTGTTCCTTCTCTGAATTTTATCCAGCCTTTTATTTCTTTATGCCCTGCAACACTTGTGGGCAAATTAATTTTTCCATTACCGCCTTCTATTGGCAATACCACAGCGCCTTCGCTTAATTTACCCGTGGTTGTATCCACATCGCCCAAAATAAACTGCATATTGTCTTCATTAAAATCGGTTGATGATGCGGTTAAAAAAACATCGGCAGTAAAAGGTGAGCCCGATTGCACATACTGACTTACCGGAACAATACGAGCCTCGAGCATATTAAATTTAACCGAAAGTTTACTGGATGCTGCTGCGAAGGTTGAGATCATTTCTGCTTCAATATTTCGTATATCACTTTGGATCTTAGAAAAATTAGTAATAACCGCGGCCAAAGGCATATTGTAAAAATTTTTAAATTCCCAGGTAATTGGTTTGCCCTCTTTATCCTTAAAATTATCTTGAGGCGTAAATAATTTTATTTTATCTTTTAAAATTAAATAATCTTTTTCCGGTAATTTTAATCCGTCCTTATCTTTCATCTCCGTAATCATTTTATTTAATTCAACGGTTAAAGTTTCAATATTGCTTCGCAGTTCTTTGGCAGAAAACGTTCCTGTTTTTGGCTTTTTTTCATCCGCGCCTATCAATAAAAAAGTAGGTTTATCAAAATTATCCAAATTCTGAATTCGTCCCAAACTCATGGTGTCCGCGCCTTTCACATCTTCGGTATATTGTTTTACTTCTTTTTTTAATTTATCTATATACTCAAATGTTTTTTGCGTTAAGGCGGTTACTTCTTTTGCTTTTACATAATAGGGTTTTGCTTCGTTGTGTCCATGCTTAATAGCTTCGTCAAAAGCTTCCATCATCATATTTGTATTGGTAGTAAAATTTGAATTTGTTTTTTCAATACTGTCGTTGATCGTTACAAATCCTTCCAATACTTCCCTGCTTATATTCAGTGCAAGCAAGCAGGTTAATACAAGGTACATCATGCCGATCATTTTTTGGCGAGGGGTTTCTTTGCTGTTGCTGCTCATAGGGTTTTATTTTTTGGAATGATAAAAATTATAAAACCGAAACGGCATAACGTTACAAAGTTTATTTTTTTAAACAAGCTGTAACTTTTTTTAAATTGTGGATTGTGGCGGATGCCGCGTGAGGGATTGAGCCATTGTTTGAGCTCTTTTTTATGAAGCGGCAGCGGAACAAAAAAGCGAGTGGCGAAAGCCCGACCGCGAGTGGAGCGGCAGCGGAACCTCGCGGGCACGCCCAAATAATAATACTTTTAACGATATGGAATTTTATAAAATAATAAAGCCACCTATAGATAATCTCCAAAATCTATAGATGGCTAATTTTTTTGTTATAACTAAACAAAAACCCTTTAAAAGAACGTATAGTAAAGTTAATTCATTTTTAAGCCTTTTTTTACGCGTTTAAATAAGTGGTCGTTTTTTTCTCATAAGTGGTCAAATAGGGTAAAAAATGGCAAATTTTAGTACCTTTGGCTTAGGGGTTCCTTTTAATAAAAACGTATCATGAAAAAAAACGCCTTATTCCTTTTACTTATTGGATTTTCATTCACTAGCCTTTGCCAAACGGCAAAAAAAACCGGTAAAAACATTAAGAACGGCTATGCCAAGGTTACAAAAGTAGAACCCGACCATACAGTGCATCATGAGGATGCAAGAATCGTTTTTACTTTTGTTGGGGCCGACGGTAAACCGGCAAAAAGCCATATTAAAGTAGTATGTAACCACGATTCGGCCTGGCCTACAGTAAATTCTTACGGTAACTATATAGCAGAAGTTGAGCCCGGAAAATATAAAATGCGATTTGCTGTTCCGTTTTGGCACGAAGTAACCCTCGACTCAATTATGTGCAAAAAGAAAACCGCCACGCATATTTATGTAAAGTTTGAGTCGCTGGATTTTAAAGCCGGGGCGGTGCATTAGGGATCGAAACAACCGCCGAATCGTCCTTCCGAGGAACAGCCTGTCCCGAACCGGATTCGGGAAGGAATCTCGGCTAACCTTTACCGCCTATCGGCAAGCAACCTCGGTGCCAGGCTATACGTAACAGATTCCTCGTACCTCGGAATGACTGTGGAGCATGAATAAAAATCATCAGATATTTTTATTCAGTCTTTCCAAAAAAGAATCTTTTTTTCTGCGTGAAATTTCAATTTGTGTACCATCGCTCATTACTGCATAACCTCCGTCAACTTTTAAAAATCTTTGTACGTGGTTCATATTAATTAAGTGATGATGATGTACCCTGATAAAATCATTTTCGGGAAGCAGATCTTCATAATGTTTTAAACCGGCGCTCACCATTAATTTGCGCTTATCGGTTAAATAAAAAATAGTGTAACTTGTATCTGCTTCGCAGCGGATAATATCTTTTAAACTTACAATTTCAAAAGCATTGCCTGTTGGCAGGGTAATTTTTTGAAAATTATCATCTTGCTTTTTTAATTGTTGAATTAAAAAATGAAGATTGTCCATACTCGGCGGAGAGGCCTTCTTTTTTTGTGTGGCCTTATCAACCGCTAACTTTAATTCATCAATATCAATTGGTTTTAATAAATAATCGCAGGCGCTGTATTTAAAGGCACGTATGGCGTGCTGATCGCTTGCTGTGGCAAATATCAATTCAAAATTGTGGTCTTGTACTTTTTCTAAAAGGTCGAAACCACTGCCATCCGGCATACTGATATCTAAAAAAACCAATTCGGGATTTTTTGATTTAATTAATTCAACTCCTTCCTTTACATTTTTTGCAAGGCCTACAATTTCAAGAATGGGGCAATTTTTTTGAATGATACCGGCCAGCATTTCGCGACTCTTTTGTTCATCTTCAATAATTAATGTTCTCATATTTAGTTAATTTTTTGTTTTTTGGAATAACCTTTGTTTCAATTTAATATTTTGGCGAACGTAGTTATTTTATTTTTATCCGTTAATTGGTATATATAGTTCCACTTTAGTACCAAGAGCGTTTCCTTCTTCGTCCTTTAGATCAGTTATGGTTACACTAAGTTTAGAGTTACTTACTTCATTAATGATCCTTAACCTGTCTTCGGTAATTTTCATTCCTAAGGATTTGTGTTTTGTTCCCGGCATAGTACGTTTTATTTCTGATGATTTTTCGCGGCCAATTCCGTTATCAATAATGGTACAAATTAAAAAATTATTTTTCGATGTCAAAGTAATTGTCAATTTTCCTTTGCCGGGATTGGGGTTTAGTCCGTGTAAGATAGCGTTTTCAACGTAGGGCTGGGTTAATAAGGGCGGCATAATATCGTAATCGCCATCCACTGAGGGATCGATGGTTATTTCGTAATCGAATTTATCCTCAAAACGCATTTGCTCTAATTCTAAATATAACTTAAGCGCTTCAATATCTTCGCCCACCGTAACAGTTGGTTTATTTGAATTGTTTAAAATAACCCTTACCAAACGTGCAAATTTGCTCAGGTATTTTATGGCCTCGTCGGTTTTGCTGTTAAAAATATAATGTTGTATTGAGTTTAGAGAATTAAAAATAAAATGCGGATTCATTTGCGAACGCAGCGCCTTTAATTCTATCTTACTGATCTCAACTTTGCGCTCGAACTCCTGGTGTTGTTTTTTCTTTATTTTTCTGATCCTGTATCTTACCATAAAATAAATAACGGCGCAAGCAAAAACAATAATGCTTAAGGTAAACCACCAGGTTGTATAAAATGGCGCAAGAATAGTAAACGCAAACGTGGTTTCCTTTTCATCCCAAATACCTTCGTTATTACAACTTTTCAATCTGAACGTATATTTACCGGGAGCAAGGTTGGCGTACTTACTGTAATCTTCGGTGCTTGGTAAACTCCATTCTTTTTCGAGTCCATCTAATTTTTTTACATACAATACTTTTTCGGGATTTGTGAGGCAAATGCCTTTATAATAAAATGTAATGGTATTAAAACCGCTTCCTAATTCGGTATTTTGTTCAAGCAGCGTATCCTCATTGAGCAATTTTATTTTTTGGATCAAGGTTGCGTTTTCAACTTTATTTTTTTTCAAAGTAAAGGGTTCGTGTTCTACAAGTCCGCTAATGGTGCCAAACCATAGAGCCCCATCCTTATCTTCCCAAATACCGTTTGAATTACACTCAACCCCCATAAAGCCCTGTTGTTTTCCGTAGGATGTGATCTCTATCTTTTCATTCTCTAAATATTTTTTAAGGTTAAATTTATTTATTCCCTGATTAGTTCCTATCCACAAAACATTCTTATTTTCCGCAAATTCGATCGAATAAACTTTTTCCGAATTTAAACCGTCCTGCTCATCTATATACCTTACTTTATTTGTGTTTATATCAAGAATGAATACACCGTTTAAACTTGCCGAAAATAAATGGCCTTTAATATACCTTAACGCAAAAAAGTCTTCTTCTTCAATGCCCAGTTCTTTGTTCATATTATGAATGGAATCGCCGGAGAGTTTAAATAATCCGCCGTGGTAAGTACCGATCCATAAATTATTTTTATCATCCTCACACAAGCCATAGATAGGCGCCTCCGCTTTGGTTGGCAAAGTGCGGAATTTTATTTCGGGAATATTATTTTTCCATTTAAGCGATGTGATCCCGTTTGAACCGGCTATCCAAATAGTATTATCGTGGCATTGCAACATCATTTCAACAGGACCTTTAAATTCTTTTGGAAGCGGAACCGGAACAAATTTTTCATTTACGAACTGAACCAATCCATTCTTTGTTCCAAAAAGCAAATGCCCTTCTTTATCCTGCATTCCCGTATGGCAAACATTTGTACCTAATCCTTCTTTTATTCCGTAACGTTTAAAATAGCCCTGGTAATATTTATAAACCCCATTATTTTCTGAGCACAACCATAAATTATCCTTTGTATCTCTAAAAATTTGAAAAATGAACGCGTTGCCCGGTCCGTTTATTTTATCAAAAGTTGAAAATGAATTATCGCGGTATTTAAACAAACCGCTATGAGTTCCAATCCAAATATTATCTTCCCTATCCTGAATTAAACAGCGAATAACATTGGAATTGTTTTCGTAACCAATGTTGTAATAGGAAAATTGTTCGTTATCAAAACGCAACAAACCCGTTTGTGAACCAACCCATAAGTATTCATCATTTTGGTTTACGAGCGAAGAAATGTCCTCATCAATTAAACCGTTCTCAATAAAATAATTGGTTATTTTTTTTGAAACCGTGTTATAAAAACTCAAGCCCTTATCCGTTCCAATGGCAATGCTTTCGCCTTTTTGAACAACGCATTTAATTTGATTAGACGGTAAGCCCTTTGACAGATCTATTAATTCAAATTTATCTTTGCCGAATAATATTAAACCTTTATCGGTACCTATATATATTTCGGCACTTTTTGATCTGTAAATGCAATTGATATTATTATCTACTAATTTTTTTACTTCCGTAATTTTATTTTCACTGAAAGAATAAAGTCCTTTAGTTGTACCAATGTACATATTGCCTTCTTCACCTTTACAAACGGAAGTAATATTGAGGTTAGTGAGCCCTTCTTTTTTTCCGAAATTTAAAATTTTTGTTTTAACTAAAACGCTCAGCCCCTTGCTTGTGCCCACAAATATTTTTCCTTCATCATCCTGCGAAATGGCAGAAACGTTGTGATCGATGAGCCCGTTCTTTGGATTGTAATTGGTAAATGTTATTCCGTCAAATCGTGTTAAGCCACCAAAGCCACCACTCCATAAATACCCGTCTTTATCTTGGTACATGCACGACACTTGGGTAAATGCCAAACCGTTTTCGGGACTGTAATTTTTGAAAAAATATTGTTGCGCAACTGTTTTTGTTAAAACAGACAGAAAAATTAAAACAAGTATGTATTTTAGTTTAATAATACGCTTAATACCACTCCTAATATATAGGTAAAAAACCGGAAAGTGAAATTTACCTATAAGTGGTTAAATTGATTTTTTAAGTGGTTGAATTATTGCCTGTTTCGGGATCATTAGGATTTTTGACACTATACCCGTGAATTTTTAGCGTATTTTTGTAAGCGAACATGATTAGCGAAAAAGTAATACTTGTAGATGAGCAGGACATTGTTGTGGGAGAAATGGAAAAGTTAGAAGCCCATCAAAAAGGCCTGTTGCACAGGGCATTTTCAGTATTTATTTTTAATGATGCCGGGCAATTATTATTGCAGCAACGTGCCTTAAGCAAATATCATAGTGCCGGATTATGGACAAACACCTGCTGCTCTCACCCCCGCCCCAATGAAGATACATTAACCGCAGCCGGGCGCCGTTTGAACGAAGAAATGGGTTTGGAAGCAGAATTAGAACACAAAAATTTTTTGATCTACAAAACTAAATTTGAAAACGGTTTGTTTGAGCACGAATACGACCATATTTTTATAGGCAAAACAAATGAGCAACCAAAAATAAATAAAAACGAAGTTGAAAAATATGAATGGATGAGCCCCACTGAAATAAAAGAGAAGATAAATTCTCATCCCGAACAATTTACAGTTTGGTTTAAAATGGCCATTGAAAAATTTTTTTGATCCGATCAAGTTATGGAAACAAGAGGCAAGACCAACGAGATATATGACCAAGACTTGTTAGACAAGATGTCACGTCGAGTAGCCCGGAAAAATTTTGGTACGGGCGTATCGAGACGCAACAAAATAGTTCTCGATACGTTCTTCGATATACTTAAGACTCGCCGAACTGCCGATTAAATATAAAAATGAAGCATCCCTTCAAAATATTTTTTCTTTTGAGTCTATTCTTCGCAGATAAACTATTCCCGCAAGGCATTCCGGTTTTTTTTAATGATTCAACTCCCCTTCAGCATCAAAGCTGCGCTTACACTTCAGAGGCCTACAAAACTAAATACAGCTTGCAATCGTTTTATGTGCCCGCAAAAAAAGACCCTGTACTTACCGTTAAATTAACGCTACACATATTCACAAAAAACGATGGATCGGGGCATTGGCAAAATTCTGACGATTCGGCAAAAGGTGTTCCATTTTTAAAGACGGTTTTTAAGGCAATTACCAACGGAAATACAGAACGTTTTTCCAAAAAAAGAAAAGCCGATTATCCTACACCCGGTTTTAAAGTTGATTACATTAAAGATTCTAAAATACAATACGAACTTACCAACATTTATTTTTACGCCGATTCAAATATGTATTATTCGGCAAACGATTTTGAAGTTTTTAATTATATTTCAAAGGTGGATAAAAAAAGATTAGATGAAGGCATGCCCATTGTGATCAACGCCAGTCGCGGCCCGGGACATTTATCCGGATTTAACGGTTCACCGGCTGTGGTTACAACTGCGGGCCCGGGTTTTTTATTTCCATTCTTAAGCTCACATTTGCGGCACGAGATCAGCCATTGCTTTGGCCTAATGCACACTTACCGCGATAACGCCGGCGGTGAGCACGACAGAGGCATAAATTGTAAACACCCCGATTTTTTGTGGGATATTTTTCAGGTAGATAATTTAAATTGCGATACAGCCTTGTGGCCCTGCAATATTTGTGAAGAAAACACCGACCCAAGTAAAATTACCGGAAAAAAAATGTACAGCAACAATGTAATGGGCGGTACAGAACCAAATTTATGGATCTCGCCCTTACAAATGGGAAGAAAAAGAAGGATCCTGCATTTGGCAAATCAATCGCCCGGAGATATGCGCAGGTTTGTGAAGGACATGAAATCGTCGCACAAAAAACCATTGGAAATAATTTTGAATGAGATCTGGGATTTTGATATGCAAATGTATAAGGACATTGTAATTAAAAGTGGAAGCACTTTAACCATAAAATGCAAACTCGCCATGGCCATTGACGGTAAAATAAAAATTGAACAAGGCGGAAAATTAATTATTGACGGTGGAGAAATTACCTGCTGGTGCAAAATTGGAGTTTGGGAAGGGATTGAAATTAAAAATGAAAAATTAAAAATGAAAAATACTGTTGAATTATTAAATGGCGGGAGGATAAAAAGATCTAAAACCTGAATTTAACTGCGCGATAATTTTCAATTTTTCTCCCGATAGCCATCGGGACTCAATTCATAATTTCACGCACTGTCCATGCCTCGGGCTTATCATTAAATAAAATTTTTGTAGCGGACCAAACCCCGGCAAATAATTGCGAAGCACGATAATTTTCTACGCTTAATTCATCTTTCCATAAACTATAGGTAAAAAATACCGAAGGATGGTTTTCATCTTGCAGCAATTCAACATGCGAACATCCCGGAAAATTTTTAATTTGCTGCCAGTTATTTTTAAAAATGGTTTTAAATTCCTCTACCTTATCGGGATCAAAACTTAATTTTACTATTCGTTTTATCATAGGCTTTTTTTTGCAATAAATTTTTTGCCACGAAGACACTAAGTTACACTAAGAAGGTTTTGTGAAACTTAGTGTCTTTGTGGCTATCAGTCGAAAAATTCTATCATTAAATTAAAATCAAATTTAGAGCCTATATCTCGCGGGCATAACATTTTTTGCGCGCTGCCCCCATTAATAGCAATTTCCAAATTTCCGAAACTGTTAAATAACACAAGGGGCTGGCCATGCTTTACTTCGTCGTAAGTATTTAGTATTTTACTGATGCGCGCGCCCGGCAAGGTAATGGTAAAGCGGCGTTTGCCAACTACATCCACAAATTGTTGTTTTGTTATATTGGTAATTATATTTCCAAAATCGTCAATGTAAATTCCTTTTCCACGTAGTATATTTCCATCTACAAAACTTTCAAATTGTGTGGCCTTGTAATAATCGCCGGTTAAAATGCCAATATCTTCTATCTTATTTTTATTTAAAATATGTATAGCGGTATCCACAAAAACATCTTTCAAAAAAAAGTGGTGTTTGGTATTGTCAGCGTAATACAACTGATAAACGGGCTCGTTAAAAGTCGAATCAAGTAATGTAAATAATCCGTTATCGGGACAAATAATATATTGTCTTTTATAATACGTTAACAAATATCTTGTATTATCAATTGAGCTGGTTTTGTTTAAGTTATTACTGTCTATTATAAATTTTACAGCTACTAAATGAATTGTGTTATCGGGAAAATACGGTAGCGAGTTCTTTAAAATAAAAGCAGCATCCGAAATATTATTATCTTTGATGTCGCAGCTTAGATCGATTATTTGAAGTCCCGGATTTTGAGAAAGAAGTTTTGCTTTAACAATAGCTAAATAAGGGTCGCGATAACCAAGATCTGTTGTTAAAGTAAGAATACTCATTCATTCAAAAGTAAATAATTTTTAAGGTAAAAATTTTTTAATGAGGATTATAGATTAACAGGGTTATAAACATTAGGATCTAAGAAGTGAGATTTTAGATTGAGGCTTAAGAAATATGGGTGAAAAAATTATAACGCTGGAAAGCATTGAACCGGTTGAGATATACGGGGTAAACGACATTAAACTTAATTTAATAAGGAAATATTTTCCTAAACTTAAATTAATTGCAAGAGGTTATTCGTTAAAAGTATTGGGCGATCCGCAAGAGATAGAACGTTTTGAAAAGAAGGTTGAAATGCTTATTGACCATTACCACAAGAACGGCTTGCTTACCGAAAATGTTTTAGAACGTTTACTTGGCCAAACCGGCGATAATATTCTTGAGGCCAAGGATGACGCGACAACAAGCGATATTATTTTGTTTGGAAATAACGGATTGGTTGTGAAAGCTAAAACCGACAACCAACGTAAAATGATGAATAGCATTTTAACTAATGATATGTTGTTTGCTGTTGGCCCAGCAGGAACGGGAAAAACTTACACCGCGGTTGCGCTCGCCGTAAGGGCATTAAAAAATAAAGAGGTTAAACGGATCATTTTAACGCGCCCTGCTGTGGAAGCCGGAGAGAATTTAGGTTTTTTACCGGGCGACCTGAAAGAAAAATTAGATCCTTATATGCAACCGCTTTACGACGCCTTAAACGATATGGTTCCCACCGATAAGTTAAATCAATTTATTGAGAACAGAACCATTCAAATTGCGCCTCTGGCTTTTATGCGTGGCAGAACGTTGGATAATGCCTTTGTGATATTGGATGAAGCGCAAAATACGACTGAGAGTCAAATGAAAATGTTTTTAACGCGGATGGGTGCCAACGCCAAATTTATTGTGAATGGCGATACCACACAAATTGATCTTCCTGCAAAACAACCAAGTGGTTTGTTGCAGGCCGTAAAGCTCCTTAAAAAAGTACAGGGTATTGATATAATAGAATTAAATAACACCGATGTTATTCGCCATAAATTAGTAAGAGCTATTATTGAAAGGTACGAAGAGAAGTAGGTCGAGTATTGTGATATGAGTATTTGGTATAGAGACTAAAGGTGTTAGTCCCACTTAATTACCAGATATTAAGCATACAGTCTCAATACTCTATACCCACTACTCAATACCAAATGGAATCTGAAATGTTAGGCGGAACTACACACACAGTCTCAATACCCTATACCCACTACTCAGTACTAGTTAATCCCTCTCATCATTTATCTGATCTGCTTTAAAGCCTTTAAGATCGAACACAAATAAATTATCCGCCATTTCAATATTTGGTTTCAGGCTTTTAATTTCGTACAATTCGGTGCCGCCCTCTTTCATCATTTTTTTAACCTGTACAATTTGTTTTTTTACTTTGTCAACAAATAATTTCAGAGAGAAAAATTTTTTCTTTTCGGGTTTATCCGCCGGAAAAAGATCGATCACATGACACATAATAAGTCCAACTTTTTCTTCTTTATCGTATTTATATTTATAACCCGTTTCGTAGATCGTCAGTATTTTGCTTGGGTTTAATTGCTCATCATTATCGGAACTAAAATTCTTTATGGTTACTTCTTTCGCATCCTTATTATAATTCCACAATGTTTTTCCATCACAAACAATTGTATTTCCCGGAATCTCCAATTTAAATTTTAAACCCTTCACAAGAATTTTTCCGCTTTGTTTTTCAACTTGCTTTTTGTCCTTATTGGTAATTGTAAAAACATATTCGGCGGAAATTGTTTTATGGGCCTTCGTGGCTTTACTGAGATCATCAAGAATGACCTTTGCTTTCGGGTCCTGGTCTTGCGCATTCAATATAAATGAAGCTAAACCAAATACTATTAAAAATAATTTTTTCATATACAGAAGATCTGTTCTTTAGTTGTCATATGCAATACGCCATTTTCTTTCATCTTTTGCAGCTTTGTGCATGGCCATTTCATACAACTATGGAGACAAAGTTAATACAATTAAGACTGTAAAAAACACCTTAGGTTTAAATAATTTACTGGCCTTTTAGCTTCTGCAAAATTGCTTCTAACGAAGCCATATCTTTTATTAAAACTTCCCTGGCCTTACTGCCTTCAAACGAGCCTATTACACCGGCGGCCTCTAATTGATCAACTATACGGCCCGCCCTGTTATATCCTAATTTTAACTTTCTTTGTAAAAACGAAGCGCTCCCCTGCTGAAACTGCACTATTAATTTTGCGGCATCATCAAACATTTTATCGCGCTCACTCAAATCAACTTGCTCTTTTCCATCGCTTCCATCCTCACCCACGTACTCAGGCAACATGTACGCGCTCGGGTAAGCCCTTTGATTACCTATGAATTCTGTAATCTTTTCTACTTCCGGTGTATCAACAAACGCACATTGAATGCGAATGAGGTCGTTACCGGTGCTCAGCAACATATCGCCTCGGCCAATTAATTGCTCCGCTCCGCCTGTATCTAAGATCGTACGGCTATCAATTTTACTTGTAACTCTGAACGCGATCCTTGCCGGGAAATTTGCTTTAATGGTTCCTGTTATAATATTCACAGATGGACGCTGTGTTGCGATGATCAGGTGAATGCCTGTGGCCCTTGCCAATTGCGCTAAACGGGCTATCGGCATTTCCACTTCTTTTCCTGCCGTCATTATCAGATCGGCAAATTCATCCACCACCAAAATAATGTACGGCAAAAATTTATGTCCGTCGTTCGGGTTTAATTTACGGTTTATAAACTTTGAATTGTATTCTTTTATATTTCTGCATTGCGCGTCCTGCAATAATGCGTAACGGTTATCCATTTCAATACAAAGCGAATTTAACGTGTGAATTACTTTCGTATTATCCGTAATGATCGCGTCTTCAGAATTTGGAAGCTTAGCTAAAAAATGTCTTTCAATTTTATTGAATAAAGTTAATTCCACTTTTTTAGGATCAACTAAAACAAATTTTATTTGCGCCGGATGTTTTTTGTAAAGCAAAGAAACCAAAATCGCGTTCAACCCAACAGATTTACCCTGACCTGTTGCACCGGCCATTAATAAGTGAGGCATTTTTGTAAGGTCGGCAATAAAAATTTCGTTATTAATTGTTTTTCCTAAAGCAATTGGCAATTCGTAATTTGAATTATTAAATTTTTCAGATGCTAAAATATTTCGCATCGGCACCATTTCGGGTGTTTGATTGGGCACTTCAATTCCAATTGTTCCGCGTCCCGGAATTGGCGCAATAATACGAATACCAAGGGCCGCGAGACTCAAGGCAATATCATCTTCCAGATTTTTTATTTTACTAATGCGCACACCGGCAGCAGGAATTATTTCATATAAAGTAACAGTTGGTCCAACAGTAGCTGTAATTTTATCAATTTCAATTCCGTAATTTTTTAGTGTGCCAACAATGCGATCTTTATTCATGATCAGCTCTTCCTGGTTCACTTTGTTGTGCGAACTACCGTAATCGATCAGCAATTCAAAGCCCGGAAATTTATATCCGCCCAAATCAAGCGTTGGGTCGTACTCCCCAAACTGCTCCACTAATTTAGCCGCTTTATTTTCATCATCGGTAACTTCTTCCACA
The DNA here is from genome assembly GCA_025360565.1 of Bacteroidota bacterium. Taxonomy (GTDB): domain Bacteria; phylum Bacteroidota; class Bacteroidia; order B-17B0; family Aurantibacillaceae; genus Aurantibacillus. The sequence continues at coordinate 3,780 of JANYBY010000113.1, read as the reverse complement.
ATTTTACCGATCTCAAATTCAGGTTCCCCGTTATTTTCTTTGGCAACAACTTCTACATTCGAATCAAGATCTATTTTTCCGTCCTCGTTTTCTAAACCGGTTTCATTTTCAATTGGCGCAATCACAATTTCGTTTTCCGCTTCAGTTTTCACATTCAGCGGTTCAATTATAAACTCATCGCCTTTTTGTTTTATTTCAAAATTTAATAATTCCGCTTCCTCTTCGGGCGATAATTTTATTTCTTTTGTATCATTAAATGCCGAAACAAATTGATGTTTCTCAACGATAGGAGTTGGAATTTCCTCTTCAATCGTTTCATCACTTTCAAGAACGGGTTTTGCCGGAAGTTTAAACGAAAGATTAATAACAAGCACTAAAAATGTTAACATAGAGAAGACCAGAAGGGCTATTAATCCTATACTCCCCACCATATTGGTAATTTGCGAATTAATAAAATAACCAAAACCTCCGCCCATGTAAAATAGTTTATCCGAAAAAATAAACGCGAGCGTGAGCGAACTCCAGCTCATTAAAAACAGCCACTTGGCATTGAAAGAAGAAATATTAATGAATTTTTTCTGAATTGTTTTTTGCAAGCCGTAAATAAATAAAACCGGTACAAGCACAAACGATGCTGCTCCAAACCCTTTGTACAGAAAAAAATGCGAGATCAGAGCGCCCGCTTTACCCAGCCAGTTAGTTACCTTGGTTTCCGGATTAAATAATGCACCCGCGCTGTCCAGCACTTTGTCTTGATCAACATCCCAGGTAAAAAAATACGATGTAAATGCAATGGCTAAATAACTTGAAAAAAGTATAAGTAAAAGGCCCGCAATTTTTTGTGTGCGCTCATTGGTATAAAACAAAACAACCTGTTCCCAGCGCTGCGCTAAAGTTATTTTTTCTTTTTTAGGGGTTACAACTTTTTTTGCGCGTACTTTTTTTTCCGGAGCTTCTGCTTCAACTTTTTCTTCCGTTAATTCCGGATTCTCTTCCACGTTTTTTTCGGGCGAAGTTGAATCGTTCTCTCGCGTTTTTGATTTACGCGGACGAGCTTTTTCTTCCGTCGGTCTTTCAACTTTTTCAAAAGAGCTCTCCGTTTTTTCGGTAATTACTTCCAGTTCAGGATTCCTGAATTTATTCTTTTTTTCTGTACTCATTATCCTTTAAAATTAACCGCTTAACGCCTTCGTATTTCCCCTTCCATATCAATGTTTTTAACTTCCATTTGTTAATGGTTTTTTGGGCGCCTTATCGCGCTTTCACTTCAAGCCCCGCGGTATTTTGAGGTGTTGCTAAGGGCTGCGGTGGCTTCCTACGGTCGCCTCCTCGCCCAAGCAACACCAAACAAAATCCTTGCGGGGGCTTTCCGTTCAATCACGGGCGCGGGCATTTGGCTGATTTTGCGCCAGGGATGGAGCGCTTGTTTGAGCTCTTTTGCCCCGCTAATTGGGTAAATGAGGGTTGGCGGGGCAAAAAGCGAGTAGCGACAGCCCGGTGCCGCTTCCCGCAATTAATGGAGGCGGCAGGCGCCCAAATTCAAAGAGTAATACCCAAAAAGGGTGAATTTGTCCACTAAACAATTTTAGACCATTTTTATAAGGGAAATAGCTTAATATTGCACAATAAAAATGAAAGTTTTCGCCCTTTTTTTCTCTCTATTTTACCTTACCGTTTTTGCCCAAAACGCAGATAGTGCTTGGGTTTGCAATAATTACACCAAACAGGAAGTAATGATAACAGTGCGTGACGGAAAAAAAATTTACACCAGCATTTATTGCCCAAAAAACACCACGGAAAAACATCCAATGTTAATGATGCGTACGCCTTATTCATCGGGCCCGTACGGAAAAGATGCAAATGGCAAGGATCAATTTAACGGCAGATTATATGCAACGCACTGGATAAATTACCTGAAAGAAAATTATATTATGATCATTCAGGATGTGCGCGGACGTTATATGAGCGAGGGCGAATACGCCGATGTAAGGCCTTTTATTGAAAATAAAAAAACAAAAAATGATGTGGATGAAGCCAGTGATAGTTATGATGTAATTGATTGGCTGGTAAAAAATGTAGCAAACAATAATGGTAATATTGGCGTCTTTGGAATTTCTTATCCCGGATTTTACAGCACCATGGCCGCACTCAGTAACCACCCTGCTTTAAAAGCGGTGAGTCCGCAGGCGCCTGTTACCGAATGGTTCATTGGCGATGATTTTCATCACAACGGTGCTTTTGCTTTAATGGATGGTTTTCAGTTTTACTACGGCTTTGGTGTGCCGCGCCCCAAGCCGGTTCCGGAATACGGAAGGTCTTTTAAATTTCCTGAAAAAGATAATTACAGTTTTTATTTAAAACAAGGCGCATTAAAAAATTATAAAAAATTAATGGGCGACTCCATAAAATTCTGGAACAAATTAATGGACCACCCCAATTACGATGCCTGGTGGCAAGCCCGTGATGCCCGCCGCGCCTGTAAAAATGTAAAACCCGCCATGTTAACTGTTGGCGGTACTTTTGATGCCGAAGATTGTTACGGCGCCTGGAATTTATACAAGGCCATTGAAAAACAAAGTCCGCAAACAAATAATAAATTGGTAATGGGGCCCTGGTCGCACGGGGGCTGGCACAGGGGCAGCGGCGCATATTTGGGGAATGTAAGGTTTGGAGAAAATACATCGGCTTATTTTCAGCAGAATTTAGAAAAACCTTTTTTCGATTTTTATTTGAAAGGAAAAGGAAAAGATAATTTGGCGGAAGCAACTGTTTTTTTTAGCGGAGAAAATAAATGGAAACAATTGGAAAAATGGCCTCCGGCTAAAATGGAATACAAAAAATTTTATTTGGATAAAGATCATGGCATGTCGATGGAAATACCAAAACATGCAAGTTCATTTTCTAAATACACCAGCGATCCGGGCAAACCTGTTCCCTACACCGAAGATGTACATTTGCGCCGCACACGCGAATACATGACCGACGATCAGCGCTTTGCAGCGAGAAGAACAGATGTATTGGTTTTTGAAACTAGTCCGTTGAATAATGAGCTCACTCTCGCGGGAACAGTGATAGCGGATCTTAAAGTAAGTTTATCCACAACAGACGCAGATTTTGTTGTAAAAGTAATTGATGTTTTTCCGGATGATTTTATTTACGACTCAACGTATTGCTGCAAAGGCGGGCCGGAAACAGAAATGGCGGGTTACCAAATGTTGGTGCGCGGCGAAATTATGCGCGCACGTTTTAGAAATAGTTTTGAAAAACCCGAAGCATTTACGCCCGGCAAAACCGAAACTGTAAAATTTGAATTGCCCGATGTGGCGCATACATTTAAAAAAGGCCATAAGCTGATGATACAGATCCAAAGTTCATGGTTCCCTTTATTTGACAGAAACCCGCAACAGTTTGTAGATATTTACAAATGCGATGATAAAGATTTTGTTCCCTGCGATATAAAAGTTTTTCACCAGGCCGACGCGGCATCGTGTATTTTATTGCCGGTTCTCGGAAACTAACCACGGAGAGCACGGAGAAACACAGAGATTATTTTTGTTTAAGCACACAGTATCCTCTTCGTTGGAGTGCCTGTCCCGAGCTTGTCCCCACGCTGGTCGGGATTTAAATCCCGACCAACCTGAAAACTAATAGCTGTCAGGTCGAGCGGAGTCGAGATGCGAGATGCGAGACCCCTAACTAGTCCTTCCTTAAAAACTCTGGACCCCTTGTTGATAAAGAATCTTTGATAGTATTGTTAGTTTGTTTTCCGTTGATTTTCTT
>JANYBY010000111.1 GCA_025360565.1 Bacteroidota bacterium | reverse complement strand
ACTTTATCAAAATGAAAAAACTTATTTCACTTTCGGTTTTTTTCTTCTTGTCAATTATTGCAACCCATGCCCAAACATGGCAATGGACAAAGAGTTGTGCTTCAAATACTAACGGTATTGGCGATGGAACATCTGTATCTACTGACGCGGCGGGTAGCGTTTTTATTGCAGGGTCTTATTTTGGCACAATGACAGTTGGAAGCAATACTTTAAGTGCAGGAGTAGGAACTAAAGCATATCTCATTAAATACGATGCGAGCGGAAATCCACTATGGGCGAAAACGCCTACTTCAACTGCCCTTTCACCATATAATTTTGGCATGTACGTATGTTCCGATGCTAGTGGAAACTCATTGATGACAGGTTATTTTCAAGACCCAACAATTACTTTCGGAACCTATACTTTAACAAATACGGGCAAGCAAAATATGTTTCTTGTAAAATATGATCCTAACGGAAATGTGCTTTGGGCAAAAAACCCGATTGATACAGCCATTGATTATGCTTTTTCTGTAAGCTGCGATGCGAATAACAATGTATATGTTTCAGGAACTTTTTCAAATACTACAATAGTATTTGGAACAAACACATTAACGAGTAATAATATTAATAGTTTGTTTCTTGTAAAATACGATGCCAACGGCAATGTACAATGGGCGAGAAAAAACGCTTCGGGCGAAGTAGCGGATTATTTTTATCATTTTTATGGAGTTTCGGTCAGTGCAGAAGCAAATGGCAATGCCTTTGTTACAGGTAGTTTTAAAACACCGCCCGTTGTTATTGGAACAAATACTTTAATGATCGCCGGTGCGAATATTTTTCTTGCTAAATATGATGGGAACGGTAATGAGCTTTGGGCAAAAAGCGCAATTGGTAAAAAGTTTGATGGGGCTTATTCGGTCAATTCAGATGGAATGGGCAATGCATATATTACCGGATATTACAATAGTTCCCCACTTGTTTTTGGAACCAATACCATTACCGGAACCGGGAATAATTTTTTTCTTGCTAAATATGATGCCAACGGTGATGCGCTTTGGATAAAAAACTCTGTAGGAATTGGAAGCGGATGTTCCGTTAGTTCATATTCAGGAGGAGTATTTGTTGTAGGAAAAATGAATAGCGGTACACCTATAACTTTGGGAAGTTATACGCTTAATGCTCCTGTGGCATCAATTGCACCTGCTTTTATAGCTCAATATGATGTAAATGGAAACGTATTGTATGCAGATTTCTTTACCAGCGGCGGAGATGATTGGATTGCGGTAAGCACCGATAAATTTTGTAATGCATACATAACAGGTGATTTTGCGGAAAGTTCTTTTGTTGTTGGTACAGAGACCTTAACACAAACCGGCCTTGAAACTACTTTTACAGCCAAGCTTTCTTTTACTAATTGCGAATCAGTTAATGCTGTTAAAATCTTATCAAATGTAAATTCAGAAATAAAAATTTATCCTAATCCCAGCTCGGGCTTTTTTAGTTTACAAATTGAAGAGAGTATTAAGAATTTAGTATTTAGTATTGAGAATGCTCTTGGGCAAGAAATACACAAACAAACCGTTAGCAAAGGCGAAAACCAAATAAATATTAAAAATATTGCATCGGGTTTGTATTATTATTCTGTTCGTCAAAATAATCAGATGGTGAAAACCGGTAAAATTTTAGTTGAATAAAACGGTGTTATGCCAATTCTTGGTTTAAAACAGTCCAAAGTTAAATTATTAAAACCTGTTTTAAACCTTAGAATGGTTAATGCCGATCGATAATTTATTTTTTTAGAATTGGACCATAATAAATTGAGCATCGGTATTAAATGTAACGTTGGCTTAGGGATGCGAATGGTTTAGCCCCCGCAGGAAATTTATTGAGGCACGAAATAAATTTACGAGGAGGCCGAAGCGAAGCGTAGCCAGCAGCAGCCCGGGCCGGAGGCAAGCCCCAAATAAAATAATTTTTAAAAAGAAGTTAAGAAATCAGTTACCTAAAGCGATACTTCAAGTTTACGTTCTTCTATCATTTTTTTAAGATTGATAAGGGCGTAACGCATACGACCAAGAGCGGTATTTATAGATACGTTTGTAAAATCGGCAATTTCTTTAAAACTCATATCGTAATAAGTGCGCATAAGTACTACTTCGCGCTGATCGGTTGGCAGTTCGTTTATTAAACCACGCATGTTACTTTTAAATTTGCTTGCTTCAAGGGTTTCTTCGCTGTTATTCAAATCGCCCGCAATGGTATTAAAAGGGCTTACTTCATCCCCTTCTTCATTAATATAAACAGGTACAGGCGGCATTTTTTTAAGGGCCCTGTAATGATCTATTATTAAATTACGTGCAATACGCAATACCCAAGGCAAAAACTTGCCCTCTTCGTTGTATTGCCCGCGTTTTAGGGTTTGTATCACCTTAAAAAAGGTGTCCTGAAAAACATCTTCGGCCAAAGCCCGGTCTTTTATCACAACAATGATGGAGGAAAAGATTTTTCCTTTGTGGCGATTCAATAAAACTTCTAAAGATTGTTCTTTACCATTGATGTAGAGTTGCACTAACTCCGTATCACTTAATGATTGAATAGACATACGTTTACTTGCTTTAATTAATTTTTAAGTACTGCTAGTAAAAGTCTATTCTATGGTAAATTTTGTTAAGTGGTTTATATACGGCAAATATAGGTGATTTATTATTTGTGTTAAAAATAAAATGCCAAAATTGAGCTTATTTTGAGGGAAAAGTGGGTTTTAATGAGGGAAACTTGAGTATTGAGTAATGAGTATAGAGTAATGAGACCATAAATTTGAACCAAAACGGCCATTTTTTTGAAAAAAAGGGCATAAAAAAAGGGTAAGCTACTTCCATCGCACCGCTACAACCGCTTACCCTTGCTCCGTTCCCGGCCTGGGGGATTCAGCAGGAGCTGGTCGTGGAAGACTTACCCGCCACAAATTTAACAATAATTTTAGCTTAATGGTAAATAATAACAAAATTTAAAAGTCACCGTTTCGTTATAGGTAAAAATAACTTTTGCTAACAACCGGGCAATGAATACTCGTGTTCCATCAAATCTCAAATTCGTTTTGCTTCGGTATATTTGTGATGCCTTATGAACCTATCAATCGTAATTCCATTATATAACGAGGAAGAATCCCTTACCGAATTGCATGAGCGCATTGTTAATGTAATGACCCAAAACAATTATAGCTACGAAATTATTTTTGTGGATGATGGGAGCAAGGATAATTCGTGGGATGTAATTACTGTATTGGCAAAACTAAATAACAACATTAAAGCCATTAAGTTTCGCCGTAATTATGGTAAATCGCCCGCCTTACACCTTGGATTTGAAGCCGCGAAAGGAGATGTGGTTATTACAATGGATGCCGACCTGCAAGATAACCCGGACGAGATACCCGGCTTATACAATATGATAATTAAAGAAGGATTTGATCTTGTGAGCGGTTGGAAACAAAAAAGATACGACAACGCGGTTACCAAAAATTTACCTTCTAAAATTT
>JANYBY010000051.1 GCA_025360565.1 Bacteroidota bacterium | reverse complement strand
ATCACAAAATTAATTACCTTTTTTACTTGTTCGCTTTCCTCGTTATGATTTTTAATAATATTTATGATCTTTCTTTTTTCCAACCAGCTGCTTTTATTTAAAGCGTAAATTAAAGGCAAGGTCATTTTCTTTTCTTTAATGTCAATTCCGGTGGGCTTTCCAATATCATCTCCTGTACCAAAATCAAAAAGGTCGTCTTTTATCTGAAAAGCAATTCCGGTAAGTGTACCGAATTCTTTAGCCAGGTTAATTTGATTTATATCCTGTGTAACCGATGCTACACCGCTGGCACAGCAAGCCGCAATTAGCGCCGCCGTTTTTTTGGTGATGATGTCAAAATAAATTTCCTCCGAAATATCCAGTCTTCTTGCTTTTTCAATTTGCAGTAATTCTCCTTCGCTCATTTCGCGCACCGCGGTACTTACAATTTTCAGCAAATGAAAATCATCGTTATCCAAAGAAAGTAAAAGTCCTTTTGACAATAAAAAATCGCCTATTAAAACCGCGATCTTATTTTTCCATAAAGCATTTATGCTAAAAAATCCTCTGCGCTCATTGCTGTCATCCACCACATCATCGTGCACCAAAGTAGCGGTGTGCAGTAATTCAATTAAAGCCGCCGCCCTGTATGTACTCTCGTTTATTTCGCCCACGTTTTGCGCGCTTAAAAAAACAAACATGGGTCGTATCTGTTTTCCTTTTCGTTTAACAATGTAATTGGTGATCGTATTCAATAAAGGCACAGAGCTTTTCATGGCACCTTTGAATTTTTCTTCAAAAGCTGCCATGTGTAAGGCAACAGGTTGTTTTATTTCGTCAACAGCTTTGGACACTAAGGTAAATTTAGGTTTTATTTTAATTGCTGCAAAGCCAATTTATTTTTATTGGCCAATTGCCCGCAAGCCGCGTCAATGTCCTTTCCCCGGCTATGACGCACGTTGCAAATAATGCCGTTCATCTCCAAATGTTCAGTAAAAGCCTTTAAACGCGAGGCGGTTGTTTGCTTAAATTCGCTTTCATCAATAGGGTTATATTCAATAATATTTACTTTTCCTCTTACCCTTTTGCAAAAAGCAACCAGTTCTTTCGCGTCTTCTATCGAATCATTAAAATCATAAAACACAATGTATTCAAAGGTTGGGCGGTTACCCGTTTTTTCAATAAAATAATTTAAGGCATCGGCAAGGTTATCTAAAGAATTGGTTTCATTAATAGGCATTATGTAATTTCTCTTTTCATCATTTGCCGCATGCAAAGAAAGAGCCAGATTAAATTTTACGCCATCATCCGCCAATTTAATTATCATTTTAGCAACACCCGCGGTTGAAACGGTGATTCGTTTCGGCGACATTCCCAGGCCTTGCGGACTTGTAATTTTTTCAACCGAAGCAATTACTTCGTTGTAATTCAGCAAGGGTTCGCCCATGCCCATGTAAACAATATTTGTAAGCGGAGCATTGTATTTTTCGGCTGCCGTCTTTTTTATTAAAGCAACCTGATCGTAGATCTCATCCGCGTTTAAATTTCGCATGCGCTTTAATTTTCCGGTACCGCAAAATTTACAGGTAAGGCTGCAACCCACTTGCGATGAGATGCAGGCTGTCATACGCGATTGGTGAGGAATTAAAACACTTTCAACAACATAATTGTCATGCAATTTCATGGCGCACTTAATTGTTCTGTCGGAACTTATTTGCAGCTCGTTAATTTGAACGGCGTTGATCACAAAATTTTCTTCCAAATATTCTCTCAGTTTTATGGAGAGGTTAGACATGAGTTTAAAATCTGTTTCACTTTTACTCCACAACCAATCATAAATTTGTTTGGCTCTGAACGCGGGTTCGTTGATCTCTTTAAACAAAAGAGTTAATTCTTCAAGGGAAAGCGCACGTATGTCTTTTTTAGCCAAAGTATTTTTATCGGGTAACAAAGATACCAAACGATGCGGATATTTTCATAAATTTGCATGTGCATTTTTTAAAAGCGGATAAACTCTTTAACGGCTCGCATTTTTTAACCGAAAATTCGGTGCTTGTGTTAAATGAACAGCGCCAATTAGTTGATATTATTCTCGAAAATACAATTGATCCGGGTAAAGTTGAAAAGCTAAAGGGAATCATTACACCCGGCTTTATTAATGCGCATTGCCATACAGAACTAAGCCACTTAAAAAATAAAATTCCGCAAAAAACCGGTTTGCCGGGATTTGGCAAACAAATAATACTTCAACGATTTGCATCGCATAAACAAGAAATTATTGAGCACATAAAGGAAGCCGATAAAGAAATGTGGCAAAACGGAATTGTTGCTGTAGGAGATATTTGCAATACGCCCGATAGTTTTGAGATCAAAACCGAAAGTAAATTATTTTATCATTCGTTTATTGAATTGCTTGGCTTAAATCCCGAACGCGCAAACGACGCTTTTAACATGGGCGTTTTGCTGTTTGAACAATTAAAAAATATGGAACTTGCCGGAAGTCTTGCTCCCCACGCGCCTTACAGCACTTCTAACGAACTCATCTCAAAAATAAGCGCTTTTAATTTACAACGTAACTTGCCAAGCAGTATTCACAATCAGGAAAGTGAAGACGAAACAAAATTTTTTAACGGCGTTAAAAACGGTTTTGATGATCTGTTCGCGTTCTTACAAGTTGAGATAAGCTGGTTTAAAGCGCCAAAAACAAGCAGTTTAAATTACTATGCGGCAGCATTGAGCGATCAGCAAACTCTTTTAATACACAATACCTATACTTCCAAAGAGGACATAGAATTTGTAAAAAATAAAAATTTGTATTGGTGCTTTTGCCCTAACGCCAATTTATATATTGAAAACAAATTACCCGATCTGAATTTATTTGCCACTCAAAAAAACAAATTATGCGTTGGTACAGATAGTTTGGCAAGTAATTTACAATTGGATCTGATCAGTGAGCTGAATGTTTTGATGCCAAAGTTCCCCGATCTCAAATTGGAAGATCTTTTATCCGCAATTACCTCAAATCCCGCTCAGGCATTGGGTATTGGGGCTAAATTCGGGGGATTTATTTTGGGTAAAAATGCCGGACTAAACTTAATTGATGTTAATGCCGCTCAATTTAAATTCATAAAAAAAATAAACTAAAATTTTACCCCTACCTTTGCAATATGTTATACCTAAAATGTTTTTGTTTCAATCCTTTCCAGCAAAATACTTATGTTGTTTATGACGATAAGGGCGAAGCTTTTATTATTGACCCGGGAAATTTTACATCTTCAGAAAACGAAGAACTGAAAAATTTTATTTCCGAAAAAAAATTAAACCTAACCAGGTTAATTCTTACACATGCCCACATAGATCACATTTTGGGTAATCGTTTTATTTTTGATACCTACGGATTATTGCCGGAGGTACACGAGGCCGAGGTTTTTTTTATTGAAAAAATGGAACACAGTAGCGAAATGTACGGTTTAAAAACAGACCTTTCGCCAATGCCAAAAAAATTCATTAAAGAGGGCGATAAAATTAAACTGGGCGATTATACATTTGACTGCATTTTCACGCCGGGCCATTCACCCGGAAGCATTTCATTTTACAATGCGCAAAACAAATTATTGATAAGCGGCGATGTTCTGTTTTCCGGCAGCATTGGCCGAACCGATCTGCCCTTGAGTAAACCCGAAGACCTTATGAGATCCATTACCGAAAAATTATTTATTTTACCGCCAGATGTAAAAGTATATAGTGGCCATGGGGCGCCCACCACCATTGGCGTTGAAAAAGAATTTAATCCGTTTTTTTAAATACTTGCCACTTATAAAGAATTTGCCGCCACCTGTATATTCCTAATAAAAAACGGCATATTCTGCCTATCTTTATCCCATCAGATCTTTAGCCGTAATAGTCGTTTGTATTTGGGGCTTTTCACTTTTTTCGCAGGCACCTGAAAAAAAAGGAAAGGAAAAATACGACCGTAAGGAAGAGATCCTTTTTGACGGTAAACGTTATCGCAAATACAACAGTTATTTAACCATGGGTGGAGGTTATTTAATTTCGAATTTAAGAGATGACGCACAAAGAAATATAGGTTTTGATTTTCATTTTCACATTCGGAGGCAATATTTTCAGGCAGGCGCTTTTATGAGTGGAACAAACTTTGGTTCCAATAACAATCTTCAGTTTCACGGAGGATATGGATTGCGTCGAGAAAGGAACAAGAATAACCTCGCCATTTTCGGCGGTGTATCGTACTATACCGGTGTATACGCCGTACCCGATACCTCACAGGGGCCTGATGGTACGGCCCCTTTTTATTATCAGGGTGCTGGCGCTTATTTTTCGGCACAGGCCGTCACAAAATTAACTTACGATATCGGCATAGGAGTTGAATTTTTTGGGGAACTTAGTAAAAAGCAAAATGTTTTGGGCTTTAAATTCATTTTATTTTTCTCAGGCGCTTATCGAGGCCGTAAGAATAATTTTAATCCGCACGTTCATTCAGAAAACAAAAAATGACAGATTTTTTGATTGTCGGCCGGGGCCTTGCAGCCGCCGTTTTGGCGCACACTTTTTTTAAGCAAAAAATTTCTTTTAAGATCATAGGCTCTGTTCATTTAAGCAGCTCTTCGCTGGTGGCTGCGGGTATTTTTAATCCCATTGTGTTTAAACGTTTAACAAAAAGCTGGTTGGCCGATAAAACCATTCCCTTTTTAAATACTTTTTATACCGAGTGCGAAAACCGAAGCGGTGAAAAATTTATTACACAACGAAATATTATCAAACCGTTTTCGGAAGAACAGGAAAAACAACTTTGGTTAAAAAAATCAAAGAACGAATTAGCCGATTTTTTAGATGGTAATATTTATGCCAATCCTGAAAACAAATACAAAGGATGTTTACTTCCGCCAGAATTTGGCTTGGTTAAACAAGCAGGGAACTTAGATATTCGCACATTTTTAAAGTCGACTGAAAAGATCTTCGATGCAGATATATTGAGTGAAGAGTTTGATCATTCCGGATTACAGATCGAAGCTGATAAAGTTTTATACAAAGGTATAGAAGCTAAAAACATTATTTTTTGCGAAGGACATGTAGTAAAAAACAATCCTTTTTTTGGCTGGATTCCTTTAAAACCGGTTAAAGGCGAGGTTTTAACAATTCGTTCAAACGATTTAGTTCTTCATAATTCTATCCTGAATAAAAACGGATATTTAATGGGCCTTGGCAATAATACCTATTTAACAGGCGCTACTTACAATTGGGAAGACCTTTCCGAAACGCCCACAGATAATGGCGCGCAGGAGCTAAAGCAAAAATTAACCCAATTAATTACGGGTGATTATAAGGTAATTGAACACAAGGCAGGCGTTCGTCCGGCATCTCTTGATAGAAGGCCAATTGTTGGTTCTCATCCAAATTATAAAAATTTGTTTGTTTTTAACGGCCTTGGCACAAAAGGGGTTATGTTAGCACCTTACTTTGCAAATAATTTTGTAAATTTCTACTCTCAAAAAGAAGTACTGAATAAAGAAATTGATTTAAAAAGGTTTTATCATCTTTACAAGGGTGTTGGCTAAAAAACATATTATGCGTTTAATAGGAAGGCGTGAATACGTGGATTTTCCATTACTGGAATTATCAAACGTGGAAGCGAAAATTGATACGGGCGCCTATACCTCTTCCATTCATTGCGAAAATATTTCTGTAAAACAAATTTCGGGAAAAGCTGTACTGTATTTTACCATCGCTTTAAATACAGATTCCGGTCTCAAAAAAGAATACACTTTTTACGAATTCACAACAAAAAAAATAAAAAATTCTTTTGGCGAAATGGAAGAGCGCTATCTTATACGAACGCTTTTAAAAATTGGCAAAAAAAATATTCATGTGAGCTTGTCCCTTTCCAACCGAGACAGCATGCGTTATACGGTGCTGATTGGCCGAAAACCTTTAAAAGGAAAATTTTTAATTGATGTGAAACAGCTGCATGTTGGCGGGCAAAAAATTGATATAGCGGTAAAAGATCTATTATTAAAATAAAAAATTAATTATGAAGATAGCAGTATTATCACGCAACAAAAATTTATACTCTACCGCCCGCATTGTTGAAGCCGGTGAAAAACGAGGGCACGAAATGCTAGTACTCGATCACATGAAGTGTGTATTGGTGATTGAACAGGGGCGTCCGCATATTTATCTCGGCGGGAAAGAAGTAACCGGTATTAACGCCGTTGTGCCCCGCATAGGTGCGAGCGCCACTTTTTACGGGAGCGCTGTTGTTCGCCAATTCGAAATGATGAAGATCTTTACAGCGGTTGAATCACAAGCCCTCGTACGCTCGCGCGATAAATTGCGCAGTTTGCAAATTTTGGCGCGCGCCGGTTTAGGAATTCCGAAAACGGCTTTTGCATCATCGCCAAAAGAGCAGGATATTAACAGCGTTATTGAAGCCATTGGCGGTGCGCCTTGTGTGATTAAACTTTTAGAAGGTACGCAGGGCATTGGGGTTATTTTAGCAGAGAACGAAAAAGCCGCCAAAAGCGTGGTGGAAGCATTTTTAAAATTAAACGCGAACATGCTTGTTCAGGAATTTATTCAGGAATCTAAGGGCGCCGATCTGCGCGTGTTCATTGTTGATGGGCAGATAATAGGCGCCATGAAACGACAAGCTAAGGAAGGCGAATTTAGAAGTAATTTACATCGCGGAGGTTCGGCAAAAGTTATTCAGTTGAGTAACGAAGAACGCGGTACCGCCCTAAAAGCTGTAAAAAAATTAGGGCTCGGGATCGCGGGTGTTGACTTGTTACAGTCAAACCGCGGACCGTTAGTAATGGAAGTTAACTCCTCGCCAGGGCTCGAAGGCATTGAAGGCGCAACAGGCATTGATATTGCCGCTAAAATAATTGAATATGTTGAACGGAATGAATTTAATAAACCCGGAGAATAACTATTGTGAGTATAACCATTAACAAACAAACCATTGCGCCGGGAGAAAGTAAAACAGTTGTTTTAAACTCTTACGAGTTGCACACAAAAACAAATATCGAAATTCCGGTACATGTTATCCGTTCAAAAAAGAAAGGCCCCACTATTTTATTCAGCGCCGGTATGCACGGCGAAGAAACCAATGGTATTGAAATTGTACGCAAACTTATTTCCCGCGAAGAAGTAAAAAAATTAAAATGCGGAACCTTAATTGCCATTCCGGTAATTAACATTGTTTCGTTTTTATACGGCAGCCGCGATCTGCCAGATGGGCGCGACTTAAACCGGTGTTTCCCCGGAACAAAGCACGGTTCACTTGGAAGCAGAATTGCATACGACTTGATAAAACACATTGTTCCCATAATTGATTTTGGTGTTGACTTTCATACCGGCGGCGCAAAGATCAATAATTATCCGCAGTTGCGTTGTGTGTTTGATTTTCCGGAGAATTTAGCGCTTGCCGAAAAATTCGCGGCGCCCATTATTATCGATAGTCATTACCGCGAAGGAACTTTTAGGCACGAGGCTGCTAAAAAAAATAAGCCCATTTTGGTTTACGAAGGCGGAGAAAGTATGCGTTTTGATTACCTCGCAATTAACGAAGGGGTGAACGGCTGTTTAAGAATAATGCACGCCTACGGCATGGTGGACGCAGAATTACCCGACAATACAACAGTAAAAATTAAAAAAGATACGTGGATCAGGGCGAACAGCAGCGGGCTTTTTCATATGAACGCCAGTAACGGCGCCTTTGTTTTAAAGGGCGATCTGTTGGGCGTAATTTGCAATCCTTTCGGAGACGTTGAAAATAAGATCATCAGTACGATTGACGGTTATATTGTGGGTATAAATAACCAGCCTGTTGTAAATGAAGGCGATGCCTTAATTCATTTAGGAATTGAAAGAGAATAATTAACTTTGTAATATGCAAAATGAAGTAGGAATGCCGGAATATACGATAATAGCGTTTATCGCTATTATTTTTGTCACAGGCATTGTTGTAGTGTTTAAATTTATGAGGGGAGGAAAAAAATAACATGTGCAGTCAGTTTACATTATTTTTAAATTTAGGCGGGGGCGAAATAGTTTTAATACTTTTTGTTATACTCTTATTATTTGGTGCCAAAGGTGTTCCAAACATTGCGCGAACCATGGGCAAAGCCGTGCGCGAATTTAAAGATGCCACCAGCGGCGTACAAAAAGATATTATGGAAAGTACCGGTGGAATGACCGAACAAATTACCGAACACATTCAGGAAGTAAAAAAAGAAATTGATAAGGAGTGAATCCGGGATCACATTAAATGAAGGCAAGACGCAGGACCTAAGAGATGCAAAACCGATAGCGCCTTTTTGTATCCTGTTCGCAAAATAGTATTATAACATTATGAATCGCTTTATTTTATTCCTGATCGCGATCTTTCATTTAAATACTTTTTATTCTCAAGCCCCGCAAATTATCCGGGTTAAAAAAACCGATGATAGTTTTTATTTTTTTCAAAAAGGAAACTCAACAGATACTCTTTCTCAAACAAAAGGAAATGCGTTTTACCTGATCGTTAAAGGAAAACTCCGCGACCGTTTAATTATTGATGTTGAAAACGGACAACTCTTAAAAACCGCTAATGACAGTGTTTTTAAATTCCATTACATTAAAGGAATTACTTACGAATGTTTTTTTGAAAAAGTAATTGCGGGCGTTCCGCTTGAGAAAAGAATTAAAAATAAAAATACTGTTACCGTTGCATACGAATTTAAATGTTTAATAAACGGCGTTTCGAACGAAGAAAAAAACAACATTCTTTTTCGTTTTAAAACAAAGGGCGATTCGGAATATTTTTTGGAGAATAAATTTTATTTTAGGGAGTGAGTTTTTATCAAATCCGTCACGTCGGGCGCCTGCCTGCCACCTAATTTGTTTTGAGTTGCATTTCCCTGTAAAATGTTTTATCTTTAACTTAAATGACAGATCTTTCTATTAACCCCAATATTGCAAAAGCTAAAACAATTGATACCGCCTTTTATACAAGCGAAAAATATTTTGAATTATCTAAAGAAAAAATATTCGCGCCATCCTGGCAATTTATTGGCGATGCAGATAAAGTAAAAGAGGCAGGCTCTGCTTGGCCTTTTATTTTGTTGGAAAACTATTTAAATGAGCCACTTGTTATTACAAAGGACAAAGAAAATAATTTACATTGCATGAGTAATGTTTGCACGCACCGTGGAAATTTATTGGTAAAGGAATCTTGTAAACTTCAAAATCTTGTTTGCAAATATCATGGCAGGCGCTTTTCGCTGGATGGTAAATTTGTTTCTATGCCGGAATTTAAAGAAGTAGAAGATTTTCCGACGGAAGCCGATAATTTGCATCCGCTCACTTTATTTAAGTGGGGGAAATTTTTATTCACAAGTTTAGATCCAAAAATCCCCGCAGAAGCTGTTTACGGAGAAATTCAAAAACGCATGAGCTGGTTCCCAATAGATAAATTGGTTTTAGACACAACACGTTCTAAAGATTATACCGTAAAAGCCAACTGGGCTTTGTATTGCGAAAATTATCTGGAGGGCTTTCATATTCCATTTGTACACCCCGGTTTAAACGATGTGCTTGATTTTAGTTTTTATACTACTGAACTATTTCGTTACTCAAATTTACAAATTGGTATTGCCAAAGAGGGCGATGCCTGTTTTGATCTGCCAAAAACTTCGCCCGACTACGGAAAAAATATTGCGGGATATTATTTTTGGGCCTTCCCCAATGTGATGCTGAATTTTTATCCCTGGGGCGTTTCGGTAAATTTAGTAAAACCAATAAGTGTAAGCGAAACAAAAATTTCATTTTTAATTTACGTGAGCGATGCAAGTAAATTAAATACCGGCGCGGGCGGCGATCTTGATTCGGTTGAAATGGAAGATGAAGAAGTTGTTGAGAACGTTCAAAAAGGCGTGCGTTCCCGCTTTTATAAACACGGGCGTTATTCTCCAAACCGCGAACAGGGCACACATCATTTTCATTCTTTGATAGCGGAGTTTATTGGGTAGTCCGCTGGTTTGGATTTAAATCCAAACTAACACATTGCTCCAACATCTAAATCCTCTTCACCAGTTCCCTTACAATTAAACTCATTTTTGGTTCTTGTTCTTTGGCTATCTGTTGTACCTCTTCATGACTAACGGTTTGCACCTTGCCCTCCACACCAAGGTCGGTTACTATGCTGATACCAAAACAATCCATGCCTGCGTGTTTGGCCACTATTACTTCAGGCACGGTACTCATACCCACTACATCAGCCCCCATGCGCCAAAAATAACGGTACTCTGCAGGGGTTTCAAAGCAAGGGCCTGTGAGACCCGCGTAAACACCCTCGCTTACCTTTATATTATTTTCTTTGGCTATTGTTTTTGCCAGGGCAATGTATTCTTTTTTATAACTCTCACTCATATCCGGAAAACGAGGGCCTAGCGATTCAATATTTTTTCCGATAAGAGGATTTGTAGGAAAAAGATTTATGTGGTCGTTAATGATCATTAACTCCCCTACTTCAAAATTCGGGTTCATGCCGCCGCTTGCATTGCTTACAATTAATGTTTTTACGCCAAGCGCTTTCATTACCCTTACCGGAAAAGTTATTTGTTGCATGGTGTAGCCTTCGTAAAAATGAAAACGCCCTTGCATGGCCACCACTTTTTTACCGCCTAATTCTCCAAAAATTAATTTGCCGCTATGCCCTTGCACCGTACTAACCGGAAAGTTTGGAATTTCACCATAAGGCAAAGTAAATTCAACCGCTATTTCTTTTACCAGTCCACCCAGGCCTGTGCCTAAAATAATACCCACTTGCGGATTGGCATTGTTTGTTTTTTCACGTATACTTTTCGTGGTAAATTCTATTTGCTCTAACATATTTTAATATTTCGTTATTAAATTCTTGCTCTTTGTCTTTAAACGTAACTTCAATCGGCAATATATAAATATTCATGCGCTCGGCAATTTTCCAAACCGAATTATTTTTTAAACGCATAAGATCTTTTTCGGTTGTGACCAAAATTTTATTTCCGCCCTCAAAACTATTATAGTAACGTTCAATATCCGTTAGGTCTTTGGGCGAATAATCGTAATGATCGTGAAAAGGCAAATGCCTTATTTCGCTGGCGTATTCTTTTAAATAATCAACCATGGGCGTTGGGTTAGCAATGCCCGCAAAAGAAATGATCCTGTATCTGAAAAGATCGTTCAGCGTATCAATTTTATCATTGGCGTTGCTAATGGAATACAACTCGCCGTATTTTATATAATTAAAAAAAACTTGCTGATGCGCTCTTGCTTTTACATCTTTTAAAATATTTCGGATCTCAACAGGCGATGTTCTTTCGGGCACTTTTGTTACGATGATTATATCCGCACGGTTAATGCCACTTTTGTATTCGCGCAGGGTGCCCGACGGAAGCATGGTATCTTTAAAAAACAAATTGCTGTAATCGCTAACCACAATATTTAATCCGCATTTGATAGAGCGGTGTTGAAAAACATCATCCAGCAAAACAACTTTTGGCGCATCGTTACTTAATGCCATTAATTTTTTTACACCGCCCACTCTACTGGCATCAACCGCCACATTTATTGGGTATTTGGTTTTGTACATTAAAGGTTCGTCGCCAATATCATCTGCAGTGCTGTTTTCGCCGGCAAGAATAAAGCCGCTTGTTTTGCGTTTGTACCCGCGACTGAGCGTGGCTATTTTA